>JANNDF010000225.1:0-2667 GCA_031387445.1 Planctomycetia bacterium | reverse complement strand
GTTCGACTGGCCGTTTGTGGCGGCCCACGCGGCAGCGGTGTTCGCCCGCCTTGGTGAACCCCGGCAGTGATTCCGGGGGTTTATGGTACCGCCCGCGGGAGCGGGCTGGGTGGCGCACCCGGCCGGCTGACGCCGGCGGTTCCAGGAGAATTACCCCCGGCATCACTGCCGGGGTTCACCCACCTACACTGTCACCTCCCTCCCTCCTTCTCTCCCCTCATGACCCCTCCCGATCCCCCCGTGTCCGGCTGGCGGTGGTGGGTGTGCGGCGTGCTGCTGCTCGCCACCACGCTCAACTACATGGACCGCATCTCGCTCAACCAGATGAGCAAGGAGATCAAGGCGGCGGTGGGCACCGATGACCTGGGCTACGGCATCCTGGAGAGCGGGTTTCAGATCGCGTTCGGCGTGGGGGCGGTCCTGTTCGGGATCGTCGTGGACCGCTTCGGCGTGCGGCTGGTCTACCCCATCGCCGTGGTCGGGTGGAGCGTGGCCGGCTTCCTCACCGGGTTCGCCGGCGACTACTGGACGCTGTTCGCCTGCCGGGTGATGCTCGGATTGTTTGAAGCGGGCAACTGGCCGTGCGGCATCCGCACGGTGCGGCAGGTGATGTCCCCGAGCGAGCGGAGCCTGGGCAACGCCGTCTTCCAGAGCGGCACCGGACTGGGCGCGATCGTCACCCCGCCGGTCATCCTGTTCTGCTTCTGGCTGTTCGGCGGCAAAGACTGGCAACTGCCGTTCCGGGCCATCGGGGTCATCGGCCTGGGGTGGGTGCTGCTCTGGTGGTTCACCGTGCCGAAGCGGGTGCTCGCCCACCCCGTCGCCCCGAAGCACGCCACCGGCGAACCGTTCTCCGCCGTGTTCGCCGACCGCCGCTTCTGGGTGCTGGTGGTGCTCATCCTCGGCGTGAACACCAGTTGGCACACCTTCCGCGTCTGGCTGCCGCTCTACCTCCGCGAGAACCTCGGCTACTCCGCCGACGACAGCCTCTGGTTCAACACGCAATACTTCATCGCCGCCGACATCGGCTCGTGGCTGGTCGGGTTCGCGGTGGTGGGCATGGTGCGGACGGGCATCGGCCTGCACTCGGCCCGCGTGCGGACCTACGCCGTCGGCGTGCTGCTGGCGCTGTCGGCCGGGCTGCTGCCGTTCGCCTCGCGGGAGTTCCTCGAGCCGATCATCGGCGTGACCGGGTTCGCCTCGCTGGGGTTGTTCGCCACCTACTTCGCGCTCAGCCAGGAGGTGTCGGGCCGGCATCAGGGGAAGGTGACGGGCGTGCTGGGGGCGATCAACTCGGTGTGGCTGGCGGGCATGTACTGGCTTCAGGGGTGGGCGTCGAAGACGGCCGGACTGGAAGCGCGGCCGTGGGTGCTGGCCGTCGCCGCCGTCCCCGCGGCCCTGGCACTCCTGGCGGTGGTGTGGTTCTGGCCGAAGGAGAATGCAAGGCGGGAGGGGTGAAAGTCGAACGACACAACTCAGCAGCGGCGGGGGCTACCGAGTGACAATGACACAGGGAAAGCCGACATGCGGCCCCGGTCTGCTGCAGCGTTTGGTTCGGCCTCGGAAGACGCACCTGGGCGGACACACCGGCCACCCCCAATACACCTGCGCGGATGACCGCAGAATCCCCTCAGCAGATCTCGACTGGCTCTCCTGCCGAACGATCCAGATCACCGGCAGCAGGGCTGGCCGACTGAGCACGGGAAAAAGCTACGACCCGCCGTCCTCTGTAGCACCTAGCTCGGCGACTTTCACCGAGACACATCGCCGCGAGCATGGGCATAGCTTCGGGTCGTGGGATCTGCCGCAGGGCCTCCCACGAGTGCTGATCCACGTGCATCTATACTACTTTAGCTTTAGAGCGTCTACGATGACCTGTCCGAACATAACATACAGACAGAAAAATGCCAATCCTCCTAAGGCCACGGTGACACAACCGATCCGTAGGACTTTCGTAAACAGCGGATCATTCGGGTTAAGGCCCCCACACACCGGGCAGCTCGGAGCTTCGAAAGCGACTGGTGCGTGACCGCAGTGTCGACATTTTCCAGTCGCCATAACACATCCTCAATTATCCTACGGACGAGTTGGCCGCCGAACGACCAAGTTCAGTGGCCCGCCGAACAGATACTTATCCCAATCCAGCGATTGGGATAATACCGGGCGCCGGAAATCGCCGTCAAGTTTTTTCTTGCGTCCCACAAAGGAGTTCCGGAAAGTGGGCATGGTTGCGCGGACGGGCTTTTCCGGTTTATTCCATGTGGGAGTTCATCCGTGAAACTGCTCGACCAGTTCGCCGCCGGGTGTGGAGTTCTCCCGCCCCCGTCGCAATGTGCCGCAGGGCATGGGCGTTGACCCTGTTGTCAAGCTTCGCCCGCCGGACGGCGGTCATACGTTCCCCTGCCCCCCCCGCATGAGAACACGCCGGTCGGGGGGTGTCAACATTTTTGCGGATCCCGTCGGGGCGATTTGACAACGGCGGGTTCGCACCAAATAGTACAGACGTACACTCGTCATCGACCGCCGCTGTAGGTCGCGGTCGAACAGGTCCGCAGGACCGTGAGGCCCGACGGTCGACCACCAGTACGGCGAACGGCGCGACGTGAGTCCGCCGGTTCTTCTGCTCCTGGAACCGCCGGCGTGAGCCGGCCGGGTGTCGTTCCAACG
>JANNDF010000190.1:0-6653 GCA_031387445.1 Planctomycetia bacterium | reverse complement strand
TGGAGTTCACCGGCAACGCCGATGCCTCGAAGCTGGTGCGGGTGGACTACCGCAAGGGGTGGGAACTGCCGAAGGTGTGATTCAAGTGCTCTGCTCGCTCCGCGAGCGGTCTTCCGAAACCGCTCGCGGAGCGAGCAGAGCACACCGGACATCACGCTTTGCCCACCGTCACCCACTGCTGCTTCTTCGCCGAGTCGAGCACGGCGTCGAGCACGTACTGCGTTTCGAGGGCGTCACGGAACGTCGGGCTGGCGGGCTTGCCGGTGCTCAGCCCCTCCAGGAAGTCGGCCACCTGGTGCGTGAAGCTGGTGTCGTACCCCACGGCCAACCCCGGCACCCACCACTTGTCCATGTACGGGTGGTCCGGGCTGTTGTCGGTCACGTGAACGCTCTTCCACCCGCGGATCTTGCCCTCGTCCTTGTAGTCGAAGATTTGCAGCCGGTGCAGGTCGTGCAGGTCCCAGAACAGGCTCATGTCCTCGCCGTTGATCTCCAGCGTGTAGGCGGCCTTGTGCCCGCGGGCGTACCGGGTGCTCTCGAAGTTGGCGAGGCTGCCGTTCTCGAACCGGCCGAAGAAGGTGCAGGCGTCGTCGATGCCCACCTTCTCCACCTTGCCCGTCAGGTTGTGCATCCGCTCCTTCACGAACGTCTCGGTCATGGCGCACACCGTGTCGAGCCGGCCGTTGAACCAGAGGGCGGTGTCGATGCAGTGGGCCAGCAGGTCGCCGGACACACCAGCACCAGCCGCGGCCAAATCCAGCCGCCAGAGGCCCGCCCCGCCCTGCGGCAGGTCGCTCTTGATGGTCCAGTCTTGCAGGAACTTGGCCCGGTAGTGGAACACCTTGCCCAACCGCCCCTCGTCGATCAGCCGCTTGGCCAGCGTGACGGCGGGGATGCGGCGGTAGTTGTACCACACCATGTTCGGCACTTTGGCGGCCTCCACCGCGGCCACCATTTTCAGCCCCTCGACCGCGTCCATGGCCAGCGGCTTCTCGCACAGGATGGCCTTGCCGTTGGCGGCGGCGGCCAGGGCGATCTCGGCGTGCAGGTTGTTCGGCGTGCAGATGTCGATGGCGTCGATGTCCTTCCGCTCGACCAACTTCCGCCAGTCGGTCTCGGTGCTGGCGTACCCCCACTGGTCGGCGAACGCCTTCACCTTGCCGGCGTCGCGGGCGGACACCGCTTGCAGCACCACCTCGTAGTCCGAGGGGAAGAACTGGCCCACCTGCTTGTAGGCGTTCGAGTGGGCACGGCCCATGAACCCGTAACCGACCATGCCGACGCGGAACGGTTTCTTCGCCATGTGGGCAGACTCCGGCGGTTTTTGCCGCACGATGAAGGGGAGAGAAGACACGATCAGAGTAGCGACGGGACCAAACAGAAAAAGATTTCACCGCCGAGGGCACATGAGGGCACGAGAGGAAGGCAAAAGAGGGGATTTCTTCCAAACTCTCTTCTGCCTTCTTCTCGTGCCCTCATGTGCCCTCGGCGGTGAAATCGGTTCAGGACTTGTCACCCCACGTCGCCCAGGTCTTCTTGCAGTTCCAGCCACCGCTCTTCGGCCGGGGCTAGCTGGCCGGTGATGCTCTCGATTTCGGTGTGGAGCTTGAGCGCCTCTGCGGCGCTCCTGGTCTCCATCATCTGGGCGTTCAGCGTCCGTCGGCGGTCGTCCAGTTGGGCGATGGTCTTCTCCAGCGTCTTCAGCTCCTTGCGGGCCGACTTCTCGTCCTTCCGCGGTTGCCGGCCCTTCGTCACCGCCGCCGGCAGTTTCACCCGTGCCGCGGCCGTCTCCCGTTCGCCCGCCTCGATCTCGTCGTTCACACGGTCCAGGTACGTCTGATACTTGCCGCTGTACGTCGTCACCCGGCCGTCGCGCACCTCCACCACACAGGTGGCCACGCGGGTGGTGAAGTGCCGGTCATGGCTGGTGAAAATCACCGTCCCCTCGTAGCCGACGAGCGCGTCCACGAGGGCGTCCACGGTGTCCACGTCCAGGTGGTTACCCGGTTCGTCGAGCACCAGCACGTTGTAATCGCTCAGCAGCAACCCCGCGAGGACGAGTCGCGCCCGCTCCCCCCCGCTCAACACACCGATGGTTTTCTCCACGTGCGATCCGCGGAACAGCAGCGCCCCGGCCACGCCCAGAATCTCCTGCTCCTTCTTGCCGAACGCCGCCCGCCCGCGGAGGTACTCGAGCACCGTGTGCTTGTCGGGCAGGGTGGAGTACACGTGCTGGGCGTACACCCCCACCTTGCACCCGTGGCCCCACCGCACTTCGCCGGCGAGTGGCGGCAGCGAATCCACGAGGGTGCGGAGGAACGTCGTCTTCCCCTGGCCGTTGTCGCCCACCACCGCCGCCCGCTGGCCGTGGTCGAGTTCCCAGCCCACCTCGGTGGCGATCGCCCGCTCGGGGTAGCCAATCGTCAGGTCGCGGCAGCGGACGGCGGTGCCCTTGCGGGGTTCGATCCGCGGGGGGCGAATGGCGGCCGTCGGCTCGTCACTTTCGATTTCGGTGAACTCCAACTTCTCCAGCGCCTTCGCCTTCGACTGGGCGAGCGATGCCGTGCTGGCGCGGGCCTTGTTGCGGGCGATGAAGTCTTCCAAATGCTTCTTCTTCACCATCACGGCCGCGTTCGACCGCAGGTCGTGCTCCCGCTTCTCCTTCTGCGCATCCAGATAGGCGTCCACCTTACCGGGGAAGCTGCTCAACTTGCCCCGCGACAGGCCGAGGGTGTGCGTGCAGGTGGCCCCGAGGAATGCACGGTCGTGCGACACGATGAGGCAGCCGGAGCGGTAGTCGCGCAGGAAGTGTTCGAGCAGGATCTGCGTCCGCAGGTCGAGGAAGTTGGTCGGCTCGTCGAGCAGCAGGAGGTTCGGCTCGTGCAACAGCAGGGCGGCCAGCTTCAGGCGCGTCTGCCACCCGCCGGAGAGCTTCGCCACCGGCCCGCTCAGGTACGCACCCTTCACCTCGAACTGCCCGGCCACCTCGCCGCACCGCCACTCCGGTTGCTCGCTGTCCCGCATCAGGTACTCGAGCGCGGTCTCGCCCGGCACGAACGGGTCGTGCTGCCGCAGGTAGCCGAGCCGCAGGTTCGGGTGTCGAATCACTTCGCCGCTGTCGAGTTCTTCTTCGCCGAACAGCACCCGCAGCAGGGTGCTCTTGCCGGCCCCGTTGCGGCCGATGAACCCGACCTTCACGTTGTCGCTGATGACGGCGTCGGCGTGGTCGAGGAGGGTCTGGTCGCCGTAACTTTTGGAGGCGTTGACGATTTGCAGCAGGACGGCCATCGGGGCGGGTTCACTCGGGGAAGGGGCGTGGAAACAATTCAGACATTGTACGACCCGCCCGCCCGCCGACGTGTTCGGGATCCGTGAAGGTGGGCGATCAACCGCACATTGAGTTCCCAGGGCGTTGCCCTGGGTATTGGGTCGTGTTCGCCTACTTCTTCCCCCCGGCGTAGTGGTCGTACACCGCTTTCCCAATCTCCGCAATCGTCACCTGGGCGGCGTTGTCCCGCACCCACCGCTCGTCCTCGTTCTCGTTGGTCAGCACGCACACCGCCACCGGGATCGTCCGTTTCGCCTCCTTCTCCTTCGGCGTGTGCGTCGGGTCGGGCACGGACATGATGCCAGCGTCGGTGCGGACCTTGTTCGTCGCCCCGGTCTTGTGCGCCACCTTCGTGCCGGGTGGCAGGTGCCGCACCAGCAGTTCCTTGTCGTCGTTCTTCTCCAGGTGGCCGAGCATCGCCTTGCACGACTCCGCCGATGCCGCCTTGCCGGTGTGGATCAACTCCAGCAGCTTGATCGTCTCGTTCGCCGACGTGGAGCCGAGCGAATACTTCTTCGTCCGGTCGGGGTCGACGCTGGTGGTGCTGCCCTTGAACACCTTCGCGTTGATGCGGGTCTCGGGAATGCCCAACTCTTTGGTGGTGTCGTTCACGGCCTTGATGCCGATCTGATCGAGCACCATGTTCGTGGCGGTGTTGTCGCTGAACACGATCATCAGGCGGACGGCGTCTTTCAGCGGGAAGGTGGCGCCGTCGGAGAAGTGGTCGGTCAGCACGCCGGCACCGGGCACCTTGTCGTCTTTGGTCAGCGTGAGGGTCTTGGCGAAGTCCACCTTCTTGGCGTCGAGTTGGCGGTACGCCTCGACCATGATCGCCAGCTTGATCAGGCTGGCCGTCTGCATCACCTCGTCGGCGTTCAGTTCGTAGCCCTCGCCGGTGGACAGGTTCTTCACCGCCACGGCGATTTTGCCCTTGTGTTTGTCGGCGACCGGCCGGATGCGGGATTCGAGCGTCGGCTCGGTGGCGGTCAGCGGCAGCACGAACGCGACGAGTCCGACGAGCAGGAGTACGGCTCGCATGGGGAAATCTCGTGGTGGGAAGAGGTCAGCCGAGCTTCGAGGCCTTCATCAGCCCGATGACGATGCACGAGATGATGACGATAACGGCCAGGACGCCGAGCAGGGTCATGCAGCCCAGGATGGCGAACGCCTGGAGCACCTTCGGCCGCGGGGTGGTGCTGGGCACCCGCGCCGGGTCCGGCAGCTTGGACTTCGGGGGCGGGAATTGCGGCATCGCCTTCCCCGCGGGGCGGGTGGCGGGCGACGGAGGGGGTGGAAAGGCCGGGCCGGTGCGAGCGGTGGGAGCTTCGTTGACTCGCTTGGCGGCGTAGGGGACGCTCGCCGGGGTGGTGGTGACCTTCCCGCGGGGTTGCACCGTCGGCACGTCCGATTCGACCCGCGTCGCCTTGTTCAACACCGGCACCGAGGGGATGTCGTCCGTTGGCGGGAGTGGGGGCGGAGCGGCCGGTGTGGGCATAACGACCGCGGCTTCCGGGAGTAGATCCAGGTCCAGATCGAGGGGTTTCGGTCGCGGCGGTGGGTTGAGCGGTTGCAGTGCCACCTCGTCGTCGGTCTGCCCGGCCAGCACCTTACGCCCGCACTGCTTGCACGTTTCAGACGGCTGGTCGCGGGCGTTCTCGTCGGCGAGCAGGAGGTCGCACAACAGGCAGCGGAGTTGCGGCTCGGACACGGGAACCTCGGGGGCATTGTCGATTGCTGATTGAGGGATTTTAGATTGCCGGCGGGTTTGGCACACACTTCAATCGAAATTCCTCAATCAGCAATCGTCACCCCACTACACCCCCATCACGTTGTACCCGCAGTCCACGTACAGGATGTGCCCGGTGACGGCCGAGGCCAGCGGGCTGCACAGGTAGGTGGTGGCGTCGGCCACCTCTTGCGCCTCGATCTTCCGCGGGAGCGGGGAGCGGGCGGCGGCGTAGGCGATGCTCTCCTCGATCCCGCCGGGTCGGATGGCGCTGGCGGCGCGGCTGGCATACGGGCCGGCCGAGATCAGGTTCACGCGGATGTTCTTGCCGCCCAGGTTGCTGGCCAGTTGTGCCGCATCGATCTGAAGTGCCGCCTTCGCCGTGCTCATGCCCCCGCCGTAATACGGCACCACCCGGTCCCCTCCCAGATAGGTGAGGCCGACGGCACTCGCCCCGCCCGGTCGGTCGGTCATGTACGGCTCGGCCGCCCGCAACATGCTGGTGAGCGAGTAGGCCGAGATGCCGAGTGCTTCCATGTACCCCTTGCGGGTGGTGTCCTTCGCGCTCTTGGTGATCTCGCGGCTGAACGCGATGCTGTGGATGAGCATGTCGATGCCGCCGAACTCCGTGCCCACCGCCTTCACCATCCCCTCGATGCTGTAGTCGGCGTTCAACTTGGCGTACCGGCGGTCGGTCTTGATCTCGTCCGGCACGTCGGCCATCGTGTCGTACGACACGTCGCACGGCAGCACCTTCGCCGGCTTCAACTCGCCACCGGTGTACGGCAACTCGCGGCTCGGGCGGTCCACCTCTCGCGTGAGGAACGTCTCGACGATGCCCGCCATCCGCGGGTGAACGGCCAGCACGATCTTCGCCCCGGCCGCTTGCAGGGTCTTGGCGATGTACCAGGCGAAGCTGTCGTTGTCGCCGACGCCGGTGACGAGCGCCACCTTGCCGGTAAAGTTGATCGGGATCATGAGAGGTCTCGGAACAGGAGTGGCCACAGACCAGATGAACGGACGCCACGGATGAGACGGAGGAACATACGATCAGGAAGTGGACGAGTTCTCGGCACGCACTCTGACTTCTGATCCTGACTTCCTCCGTGTTCATCCGTGGCGAGTTTCTTCTCTGGCACTGCTGGCGTTTTATCCGAGATGGCACCTGCCGTCACTTCTTCGGCATCAGTTCCCACACCTTCACCCCCATCGACTTCGGCACCAGCCCGCGTTCTTTCGGGTCGGCACGCATCAAGGTGCGGGTCGGCGAACGCGGCGACGAGTGTTCTCCCGTCCGGGCCGAAGGCGAGCGACGCCGGGCCGGTGAACGCCTTCACGTCGGAGGGCGTCGGCGATGGTCATGACAGGGGTTGCTCGGTCGGGGGCGGTCTGATGTCGAAATCCCGGCGGATGGTTCGCACCACCTCCCCCCACCCCGTGGGCGAATTACCAGAAGTCGTGGGAATCACCCTTCAAAATGCGAACCATCGAGAGTCGACCGACCGCTCACCGATTGTGGCGAATCGGTCGTCGGCTTGGGAATCCGCCACCGGGCGAATGGCTGGCGGGAGACCGGCTCCGTAGGATACAATTCCTACC
>JANNDF010000162.1:0-5364 GCA_031387445.1 Planctomycetia bacterium | reverse complement strand
GCACCAGCACCTGTGGGACCCGGCCAAGCTGAAGCTGAGCTGGCTGAAGAAGGGCAGCCCGCTCGACGCCAAATTCGGCCCCGAGGAGTACGCCGCGGCGACCAAAGACCTGAACGTGGTGAAGAGCGTGTACATGGAGGTGGACGTGGTGGCCGACGACCGGCAGAAGGAGGCCGACTACGTCGTCGGGTTGTGCAAGGACGCGAAGACGCCAATGGTGGCGGCCGTACTCGGCGGCGACCCGGCCGACAAGAACTTCGCCACCTACGTCACCCAGTTCAAGGACAGCAAGTACGTGAAGGGCTTCCGCCGCGTGCTGCACTCCGACGCCACCCCCGCCGGGCACATGCTGAAGGACGACTTCGTGAAGGGGGTGCAACTGCTGTCCGACCTGGGCATGATCTTCGACCTGTGCGTCCGCCCGACCGACCTACCCGACGTGGCCAAGCTGCTCGACAAGTGCCTGGACAACCGCTTCATCCTCGACCACTGCGGCAACCCGCAGGCCAAGTTCAGCGACGAGCAGTTCAAGCAGTGGAAGGCCGACACCGTCGAGGTGGCCAAGCGGAAGAACGTGATGGTGAAGGTGAGCGGGTTCGTGGCCAACGGGTGGGAGAAGGGCAAGTGGAAGGCGGACGACCTGGCGCCGGTGGTGAACCACATCATCGACACGTTCGGGCCGAACCGGTGCCTGTTCGGCGGCGACTGGCCGGTGTGTACGAGCGCCGGCACCTACTCCGACTGGCTGACGGCGTTGCGGCAGATCATCAGCAACCGCCCCGAGGCCGACCAGAAGAAAATCCTGCACGACACCGCCGCCCGCCTGTACAAGATCTGATGCCGGGTTGCTGTAGCCGGGGTCTTTGACCCCGGTTCTGACCGGCCTCACAGAGGCCGGCTACAGCAGATCGCCTCACTCCTTTTCGCCCCACACCTTCGGCGACTTGAAGTCAGTCGCCTTCGGCTTGGCCTTCGGGGCGACCGCGTCTTTCGCAAACGCGGCGAGCGTGGTCTTCAGTTCCTTCACTTTGTCGGCGTGCTTCTCGGCCAGGTTCGTCTTCTCGTAGGGGTCGGCCTTCAGGTCGAACAACTCCACCGACTCCTTGCCCTTCTTCACCGCGCCGCCGTCCGGGTCGTCGTCGCCGTTCTTCACCACCAGTTTCCAGTCGCCGGCCCGCACCGCCCCGCCCGCCGGCGTGGTGTTGACGAGGATGCTCGCGTGCGGACTCGGCTTTCCGCCGGTCAGTGTCGGCCACACGTCCAGCCCGTCGACCGGCAGTTTCTGCTCGACCTTCGCCCCGCCCAGTTTCACCAGCGTGGCGTACCAATCGACGATGTGCATCGGTTCGCTGTTCGTCTTGCCGGCCGGGATCACTTTGTCCCACGTGGCGAACGCGGCCACCCGCACCCCGCCCTCGTACAGCGTGCCCTTGCCGGCGCGATATTTACCGTTGTCCGTCACCGTGCCCGGACTCGGCCCGCCGTTGTCGCTGCTGAACAGGAAGAGGGTGTTCTCCCGCACGCCGGCCTTTTCCACCGCCGCCACGATCTTGCCCACGCCCTCGTCCATCGCGGCCAGCATGCCGGCGTACTTCTTCCGCTCGCCCTTCAGGGTCTCGTAGGGCTTCATGTATTCGGCCGGCGCCTGGTGCGGGGCGTGGACGGCGTTGAACGGCACGTACAGGAAGAACGGCTTCTTGCCGGCGGTGTCGGCCACGAACTTGACGGCATCGTCGGCGATCAGGTGCGTGCTGTACCCCTCGTCGCGGCACTCCTGGTCGTCCTTGTGCCAGTCGAACCCGCCGTCGCGGGTGTGGGCGAAGTAGTCGATCTGCCCGTTGTAGTGCCCGTACTGGTGGGCGAACCCGCGCTTCGTCGGCAGGTACTCCGGCTGGAAGTGGCCCAGGTGCCACTTGCCGCAGATGGCGGTGGCGTACCCGGCATCTGCGAGTGCGGACGCCAGCGTCCGCTCGTCGAGCGGCAGCCCGTACTGCGCCCACGGCCGCACCACGCCCACTTGTAGCCCGTGCCGCATCGGGTAGCGGCCGGTCAGGAACGCGGCCCGCGTGGGGCTGCACACCGGCTGAACGTAGAAGGCGTCCAGGATGGTGCCGGCCTTCGCCAGTTTGTCCAGGTGAGGGGTCTTGATCTCGGTGCCGCCCATGAACCCGCAGTCGTTGCGGCCCATGTCGTCGGCCAGGATGACGACGACGTTCGGTTTCGATGGCTCCGCGGCGACGGTCACGCCGGCGAGCAACAGCAGCAGGGAGAAGGTTCGCACGGGCACACTCCGGGAGAGGGGATCAGATCCGCACGTCCGCATCGGACAACACGAGCGTGAAGAACCGGCTGTTCGGGTCGTCGGGGTAGTCGCCGAACGGCCCGCAGGCCATGAACCCGAAGTTATCGTAAAGTCGATGAGCCGGGGTGAACTCGGTCATCGCTCCGGTTTCCAAACTCAGCCGAGTGTACCCACGCCGGCGGGCCTCGGCGATGATGTGCGCCAGCATCGCCCGGCCCACCCCCTTCCGCCAGTGCCGCCGGGCTGTCCGCATCGACTTGATCTCGCCGAGTGTCGGGTTTAGTTCACGCAGCGCCCCGCACCCCAGCAACTCCGCACCGTCCCACACCGTCCAGAAGGTGATGTCCGGTTTGCGAAGGCCGGTCAGGTCGAGGGCGTGAACGCTCTTGGCCGGGGTGATCTCGTGCATGTGCCGGAGGTGTTCCTCCAACAACTCACGCACCTCCGGGCCGGTCAGGTCGTCGCGTCGGATGAACATGGCGAATCACTCCTTCATGAACCGCTCCACCGCGTCGGCGAACGTATCCGCCGCGGGCGGGTGCATTCGCAACCACAACTCCGGCTCGATCAGTTCCAATTCCATGATCGCCAGCCGGCCGGCGTTGTCTCGTACCATGTCGGCCCGACCATACACCGGCACCGGCGAGCACGTCGCCATCGCCCGCGCGCACAGCTCGATCTGCTCGACCGTCGGCGTGTGCGGGTAGACCTTGCCGCCGAAGTCGTCCTGCACACGGAAGTCCCCCGCCTTCGCCACCTTCCGCACCGCGTGCGAGTACCGCCCGCCGAACGCCATCAGCGTGTCTTCCCCGGTGCGGGCGATGTCGGCCATGAAGGGCTGCACGATCATCGCCTCGGTGGCCAGCAAGCCCGCCAGCAGCGGTTGCACTTCCCCCGCCGTGCGACGGTTCACCCGGTACGTGTGCCGGGCCGCCCCGGACACGCACGGCTTGATGACCGCTTCATCCCAGCCGGATTCATTCAACAAGTCAGACAGTGAAATCGTCGCACCACGTTCGAGGAACCGCGACGGCACCACCGGCACCCCGCGGGCGTCCAGGTCGGCGAGGTAGTGCTTGTCCACGTTCCAGCGGACGGTGGAAGCGGGGTTGCACACCCGCGTTTGCCGTTCGATGCGACCCAGCCAGTCGGTGAACTCGGCGAACCGCTCGAAGTAGTCCCAGGTGGTGCGGAAGACGGCACACCCGAACGCCGACCAATCGACCGACGCATCGGCCCAATCGACCCGTACCGAACTCAACCCGCGACGGGCGAGGGCGTCTCGCAACAACCCGTCATCGGCGAGGATGTTGCCCATGTACCAGTCGTCGGGTTCGGCCGAGTCGGCGGTGTAGCGACGATCCGTCAGCAAGGCGACATCGGCCGCGGGCGGTGGCACGTCGAAGCTCCGTGAAGCGATCACATCAGCGTATTCAGAATTCGGATCGGCATCCGACGCCAACGGCGTCGTTCGCCCAGACCGCGGTGGTGGCCAAGTCGTATTCTGCGCCGGTTCTCCCGTTTACGCCGACGGCGCCAATCCCCTTTGCACCCGTCCTCCGAAACCCGACTTGATTCACTCAAGTGATCCGGGAATAAAGCGACTGGGGGAATCCATTGGGGGAAGCCATGTCCCGCCGGGGGGCGAGTCTGGTCGTACTCATCACTGTCGTTCTGGCCGGGTGCCGGAGCGGGGGCGAGAAGCGTGCGGCCGACGACAAGTTCAGCGGCCCGACGCCGTCTGGCGAGACCACCGGCCGCGCCGCCAACCCGGACACGCCCGCCCACTGGCTCGACCGGCCCAAGCCCACCTGGATGCACGGCACCACGCCGACCGCCCCCAGTTGGAACGATCCGAAGTCGCCGAACTACGACCTGAAGGCCGAGGCCAACGGCCTGCTCGCCGGGTACATCGAAGACCCGGAAGGCCGCAAGGTGCGGGGCGTGTACATCGCCGTCCGCGAGACGACCGACAAATCGCCCACGCCCGTCGGGGTGGTGTCTGATCCGAGCGGCACGTTCATCATCAACGGCCTGAAACCGAAGAAGAGCTACCAACTCACAGTGGATGCCACGGTGGACGGCCGGCGGCTCTTCCAGACCGTGTACGTGTCCACGCCCAGCCCGAACGTGCGGCTGTCGCTCATCGAGGCCGACAGCAGCCTGCCCGCCCCGACTCCGGCGGCCCCGGCTCCCACACCCGCACCGTTGGCGAAACCGGTGGACCCGGCTCCCGGTGCCGACCCGCTCACCCGCCCGCCGACCGGCGACATCCCGAACCCGAACGGCCCGCTGCCGGCGCCCAAGTTCAGTGGAACGGACCCCGGCGTGGCCCCGGTGGGCGGGTACGAGCCGCCGCCGGCACACAACGATGCCCTGCCCAAAGGCGAGCGGTACGACCTGATGACCGACCAGGGGCCGCTGACGTGGAAGCCGCCGGTGGCGAGCATGCCCACACCCCGCACCGGCCTGCCCGTACCGGTGGCCACCCCGCCGACCCGCGGCGAATCACGGAAGGAGGCGTTCGGGATCGTCGATCACACCGGGAAAGAGGTCGCGCTGCCGTCCGGCAAACTGGTGCTGGTGAACTTCTACACGGCCGGCAGCATGGCGTGCGTGCGGGCGGTGCCGGTGCTGAACGACCTGCACGACAAGTACGCCGCCCGCGGGCTGGCGGTGGTCGGCGTCGGGTGCGAGGACGAACCGCCCTCGGCGCGGGTGATGGCGGCCGACCTGTTCCGCAAGGATCACGCGGTCAGGTTCGGCCTGCTCACCGAATCGGGCAAGAAGTCGGGCGACGTGCTGAAGCGGTTCGGCGTGACCGAACTGCCGGCGTCGGTGCTGCTGAACGAGAAGGGCGAGGCGCTGTGGCAGGGCAACCCGAACAAACCCGCCGGCCTGGTGGAAGCGATCGAAGCCGGGATGAAGTGAACCGCGTCAAATCAGAGACCCGACCGTGGGGGAGGGTGCCAGAGCGTTTGGCACCCTCCCACACGGGGGGGTCGGTGGGCCGCGGGTTGTCGAAGTTTACGGGAGTTTGTCGGTGGTCAGGCTCAGGCCTG
>JANNDF010000147.1:0-1797 GCA_031387445.1 Planctomycetia bacterium | reverse complement strand
CCACCAGCACTTCCTGCTCTTTGGTCAACGGCTTGTTGCCGAGCGACTCGCCTTCCAGCACCAGCAGAAACCGCCCCGGCCCCGGCGTCTTGCCCTCGTAGGTGACGACGAACTCGGTCGTCTTGCCGGGGGCCAGCTTCTGCGCCGGGAACAGCACCTCGGCGTTCTCGTAGGTGGCCGGGATGCTGCCGTTGTTGCCCAGGTACTTCACCTCGGCCGGCAGTTTCACCCGCAGCCGGACGCCGTTGTCCGTCTCGGCGCCCTGGTTCTTCACCGTCACCGTCAGCGTGCCCTGCCGCCCCACCCGCACCCAGGCGTTGTCGAACGCCGGCTTCCACGTCAGGTCGGCCTTCCCCACGAAGTCGGTGCCCGCCTCGGCGGTCTGCAGGTCCACCAGCCCGCGGGCGTCGCGGGCGGTCGCCTTCACCAGTTTCTTGCCGGCCACGCCCGCCTCAGGCACGCACTCGATGCTGAACTCCTGCGCCTCGCCGGCCGGCAGCTTGGGGATGAGCCACGTCGTCCGCCCGCGGTCCACCTTCGCCCCGTTCGTCCGCCGTTTCACTTCCAACTCTTCCGGCACGTCTACCGTCAGCGTCACGTTCCCGAGCGGCAGCGTGCCGACGTTCCGCACCACCGCCTTGTACAGCGCCGGCGACTTCGGGTTCGTGATCGGGGTGCCGGTGAACACCAGACTCAGGCCGGGTTGCAGCACCTTCGTGCGGCTGTCGGCCTGCGCCGTCACCTCGCCGCTGCCGGCCGCGGACGTGGTGACCATCGACTCGCCCGGTCGGGTGGGCTGGCGGGCGAGCAACTGGTACGTCACGTTCACCGTCTGGCCGGGGGCGACGGTGCCCAGGTCCCACACCCGCTGGCCGGGGATGTTCGTCTTCTCGGCCTTCTCGTCCCCGCGGAACTCGGCCTCCGCCGGCGCCTGCTCCAACAGCCGCACGGCCGGCACGGGCACCGTGCCGGAGTTGGTCACTTCCACCCGCACCGTCACCAGCTCGTTCACCGACACTTCGGGCGTGGCCGTCCGCTTCACGCTGATCTTCGGCTTGTCGATGACCGTCTCCACCTTCGCCCCGTACTCGAACGACACGTACGCGGTGGCCGCCACCTTCTTCGCGTCCTGGGCGGGCGTGAACGCCATCTCGATCGTCTTCGTCTCGCCCCGCTGCATGTCGCCCACGTCCCAGATCAGTTCCTTCGCCGGGGCGATGCCCTGCGGCGGAATGTCCTTCAACCCTTCGGGCTTCGGCTCGCACTTGGTGAGCGCCGCGGCCCCGTCCGGCCACGGCATCCGCACCTTCACCCGCAGGGCTTTACCGCCCGACGTGTTCGTCACCACCACGCGGTACGGGACGGGTTTACCGACGGCCACCGTCGCGGGGGTGCGGAGTTGCAGTTGAATGACCGGCGGGGGCGGATCGACCACCGCGGCTTGCCCGCGGCCGGGGGTGGCGGTCACGCCGGTGGGCACGGTGGTACCGCTCGGGTTGCGGGCGGTGTCCGGAATGCTCGCGGGCGGCACAGGCGGTTGCAGCCGCTGAATCTGCTCGACGTATGGGTCGTAGATGGGCACGCCCGGCGGCTGGGCCGACACGAGCGCCGCCCCGCACACCGTGGCCAACAGCACCCCGCGGATGATCGTTCGAGTGGTCGCCGCACGCATCCGACTCCTCCCGCGGGCGAAATGGCGGGGTTGCCCGCACACGACTACGGGGGATACCATGCCTGGGAAACGTGGACAAGGGCAACCCGCCCTGCCGGGCGAGCCGTGCTCCGTGAGGAGCCGGG
>JANNDF010000138.1:0-5994 GCA_031387445.1 Planctomycetia bacterium | reverse complement strand
CGCTGGTTGTTTTTATTTTGGGGGTGGTGCCCCCCCCCCCCCCGCCCCACCTATTTTAGTCCCACTAACCCCCACCCTTCCACAAATATGGGGCCTTATTATGCGCCGACTTCGACGCCCCTGTAGTACACCTTGATCTGGGCTTTCGGGCTCGCCTGCAATCCCTGCTCCTTCAACTCGATCTCCAGCGCGTTGTGATACACCTTCTCCAGAAAGCCCCAGCCGAGCGTGTTGTACACTTTGAAGAATGCAGCGATGATTCGCTCGGTCAGGTCGGAGTGCTTGTACTCGCTCGGTTCCATTTGCCGCCTCGGAGAGCTGATGGTTCAGTGGGTGTCCTGTGCGAATCCGTGGTGAGCCAGCAGAAGGATAATTCTGATTCCGATCCTGCCTTCATCTGCGTCTCCTCTGCGTGTTCTGCGGGCCGATCCTCACCCTTTCATCAGCCGCAACCGGACGAGGTTGAGGGCCATTTTCGCCGTACGGTTCTGCACTTCTGCCCGATTGCCGGGCCAACTGTACTTCTGTACGTCGCACCCGCCGGGGTACGCCACGGCCGCGAACACCGTCCCCACAGGGGTGCCGTCGTCGCCCCCGCCCGGCCCGGCGTACCCGGTCGTCGCAACGCCGAAGTCGGACCCGAACTTCGCCCGCACCCCTTCGGCCATCGCCCGTGCCACCTCTTCGCTCACCGCCGTGTGTGCTGCAATCATCGCCGCCGGCACGCCGAGTTCCCGCACCTTCACTTCGTTCGTGTACGCCACCACCCCGCCGAGCAGCCGCCGGCTCGCCCCCGGCAACTGAGCCAGCATGTGGGCGGCGCTGCCGGCCGTGACGCTCTCGGCGAACGCGATCGACTTCCCCTGTGCGTCCAGCAGTCGGAACACGGCGTCTTGCAACTCGTCGCCGTCCACGCCGAACACCAGTTCGCCGAGGCGCTCGCGGATTGTACGCTCGACCGGGAGGAACAGGGCGTTCGCGGCGTCCTTCGTTTCCGCCCGTGCCAGGATGCGGAGCGAGATGACCGCCCCGCTGGCCGTGATGCCCACCTCCGGTACCGCCCCGCGGCGGGTGACATCGCCGAGCAACTGTTCGACGTGACTCTCCCCGGTGCCGAACGTGTTGAGCTTCCGTTCCAGGCAGACGCCGCCGGTCGCCCCAAGCGCGGCCAGCCGCGGCAGCACCTGCTCGTCGAACATCTTGTACATCTCGGTCGGCACGCCGGGCATGGCGGCGACCACCGCGTTGCCGATCTTCATCCAGATGCCGGGGGCCGTGCCGATCGGGTTCGGGAGCGGGTCGCTGCCAACGGGGAACAGGGCCTGCACGTTGTTGCGTTCGGGCATCGGCCGGTTCCGCTTGGCGAACAGCGTGCGGATGAACTCCAAACTGGGGGCGTGTTCGACCAGTTCGACGCCGCCGATGGTGGCCAGCACCTCGCGGGTCAGGTCGTCGAGCGTCGGCCCCAGCCCGCCGGTGGCGATTACCACCTGCGAGCGGGCGACCGCCGTCCGGAAAACGGTGAGATTGTCCGCAAGATCGTCCGACACGGTGGCGTAGAAACGTACAGGGATACCGGCGGCGGCCAGCCGCCGGCTGATCCACTGGCTGTTGGTGTCCAGGTTCTGCCCGGACGTGATCTCGGTGCCGATGGAGAGGATTTCCGCTTTCATGACGACAGTGTAGGCGCCTGAGATCGGGATGAGAAACGGCGAGAGTTGCTTGCGTGTCCTTCAGCGGCCTGTTACTCTTCGCTGGCTGATCGAGTCGGTTCACCGGACTGCTATCGGTCGTGGAACGCTACGACTTCCCGGCGCGTAGACCGCCGCCGTCATTCTGGAGTCGGGGCCTTATCTCTCCCTACGGAGTCGTCTCATGCGTCGGTTCTCCCCCGCCCGATCAGGGTTCACCCTGATCGAGCTGCTGGTGGTGATTGCCATCATCGCCATCCTCATCGGCCTGCTCCTCCCGGCCGTGCAGAAGGTCCGCGAAGCGGCTTCACGCATGAGCTGCAGCAACAACCTGAAGCAGCTCGGCATCGCCATGCACACCTTCAACGACACCTACGACCGCCTGCCGCCGGGGTGCGCCAACGACGTGACCCCGTTCGGCAACGGTGGCAACGGGTGGGGGTCGTCGTGGAAGGTGTACATTCTGCCGTACATCGAGCAGGGGAACATCTACGCCTTGTGGCAGTTCAACAACAACAGCGGGTACGTCAACGGGACCAACATGCCGGTGGTGAACAACGTCAACATCAAGACGTACCGCTGCCCGTCCTCTCCCATGCCGGCGTTCTACACCTCCTCGGGTAACAACGGGTCGATTCAAATGTTCACTTCTTATACGGGGGTGGCCGGCACGACCCTGGACACCCCGCAGATCGCGAACTTCTGCTGTAACGGTAGCGGGAACATTAACGCGACTGGTGGTACTCTCTTCGCCAACAGTAAGGTGAACTTGTTGGGCATTACCGACGGCACCAGCAACACCATCATCGTCGGGGAGCAGAGCGACCACGTACGCAACGCGGCCAACCAACCCGTCCTCGCAGGATACGGGGCCATCACGAGTCAGGGCCCCCACGGGTGGACGATGGGGGCTGGGGGTGGTTCGGCTGGTGTCGGTGATCGGATGTTCAACACCTCCACTGTACGGTGGCAGATCAACCAGCGGGGGCTTGCCACGAACGGAAGCGACGGCGCTGTCAACGGGGTGAACGAAAATACCGGCGCGAACATCCCCTTCTCGTCCGGGCACACCGGCGGGGCCATGATGCTGTTCGGCGACGGCGGCGTGCGGTTCCAGCAGTCGTCCACCTCATTGCAAATGCTGCAGTGGCTCTGCACCCGCGCCGGCGGCGAGATCGTCACCCTCAACTGACCCCCATACGAGATGTCCGCCCATGATGCGCTGGATCACTCCTCTCATGTTGTTCGCCACCCTGACACTCGTCGGATGTGGGGGCGGCGAACCGCCGAAAGCGGCGACGGCTGCCGTGAAGGGCAAGGTGACGCTCGACGGCAACCCGATGCCGAAAGGGAAGGTCGTGTTCGATTCGGCCGAGCCTGGGATACCGGCGAGCGAGATCGAGGTGAAAAACGGCACCTACGAAGGGACCGCTTCAGTGGGATCGAAGACCGTGCGCATCCTGGCGATGCGTCCGGCCAAACCGCCCGCCGGCATGTCTGGTCCGGGGTACGACAACATGGAAGAGAACTACCTGCCGGCGAAGTACAACACCGCATCGAAAGATGTGCGTGAGGTGAAGGCGGGCGGACCCAACGAGTTCGATTTCGCGGTCATGTCCAAGTAACTTCGGTTGCAACCCCGCCGCCCCCGCGGACCACCCGCGGGGGCTGTTTCGTTTTCACTGTCGCCCGCACCGCTCCCACCACAGGCCGTAAAGCTTGCACAGGTCGGCGGTGCTCATGTCCTGACCGTATAACGGTTCGGGCGAAATCAACGTGCGGCCGGCGGCGAAGTCGGCGGCGTACCGGCGGATGGCAGCAACCGGGCAGCCTGTGATGTCATTCAGTTCGTCGGCGACGTATTCTCTGGCGATACCCGGTAGCACCATGTGCGGCTTCCCTTTCTTCGTTCGCACCGGCTCGGACAGGTAGCGGTAGGGGCGGAACAGGAACCGGAACGCGGGGTCGTCGGTGACGTACTTCCGCTTCTTCAGCGACAGCCCGACGCGGAGACTGCGGGCCACCGCCTGCCCCCAAACCTTCCCAGGGACATCCACCAGCGAGAGTGGCGATTCCCACACCCATCCCAACCGCCCGGCAATCTTCGAGTCCAAGGCCGACACAGTCGGGTGTCCCGTCAGATTCAGCAGGTGATCCACCGTTAACGACGGGCCGTCGATCACTCTCCCGTCTGGCAGCACCACACCGCGGATGAGCATCCCGCCGTAGGCGTTGCTCGTCCGATCCCCGAAGGCCAAATCCAGCCCCTTGAAGCTTCCCCCGCGGAACTGCCCACCTGTGCGGTGGAAGTACCACCGGCCGGGGGTCAGTTGCACCGGGTCGCGGTGGGCGAACGGGTCTTCGTGCCCCGGCCCGTGGTAGTACGCTTCGACTTCGATGATGCGAAGCGGCACCCCGTTCGCTCTCAATCGGCAGCCGAACAGCAGTCGGCGGGCAACGCGCTCGAACCACGCCGCGAAGTCGAGGTCATCCGGGCGGGCGAGGAGTGCGGGCCAGTCGGAGGTCATGGTGAACCTCGGCGGGTGGTCGGCGTATGATATCTCATCTGTTCCCGTCGCGGAGTCCGTCCATGCCCGCCGATCGCGTGCCCGTCACCGTCCTCACCGGCTTCCTCGGGGCGGGGAAGACGACGCTGCTGAACCACATCCTGACCGCCAACCACGGCAAGCGGATCGCCGTCATCGAGAACGAGTTCGGCGAGATTGGAGTCGATCAGGACATTGTCATCCGCTCGGAGGAAGAGATCTTCGAGATGAACAACGGCTGCCTCTGCTGCACCGTGCGGGGCGACCTGATCCGCATCCTCGGCAACCTGATGAAGCGGCGGGACAAGTTCGACTACATCCTGATCGAGACGACCGGCCTCGCCGACCCCGGCCCGGTGGCGCAGACGTTCTTCATGGACGACGACCTGAAGGCCAAGACCCGCATCGACGGCATCATCACGCTGGTGGACGCGAAGCACGTTTCGTTGCACTGGGACACGCACGAGGTGCGAGAGCAGATCGCGTTCGCGGACGTGATTCTGCTGAACAAGACCGATCTGGTGACGCCGGCCGAACTCGACGACTTGGAGACGAAGATTCGCCGGCTGAACGGCATGGCGAAAGTGGTGCGCACCGAGCGGAGCAAGGTGGACATGGGGCAGGTGCTGAACGTCGGCGGGTTCTCGCTCGACCGCGTGCTGGAACACGAACCCGACTTCCTGAAGGAGGCGGCGAAGCCGAAGACGCTGGCCCTCGGCATGGCCGAACACGTTCACGACGACCACTGCCACGACGAGCACTGCGACCACCCGGAGCACGGTCACCACGACCACACGCACGACGAGACCATCGGGTCGGTCGGCATCGTGCTGGACGGGGCGGTGAACGCGAAGCGGCTGAACGCCTGGCTCGGCAAGCTGCTGCAAGAGAAGGGGCAGGACATCTTCCGCATGAAGGGCATCCTGCACCTGAAAGGTGACGAGCAGCGGTTCGTGTTCCAGGGCGTTCACATGATGTTCGACGGCCAGCCGGATCGGCGGTGGAAGGCGGGCGAGGAGCGGGTGAACAAGATGGTGTTCATCGGGCGGAACTTGAACCGGCAGGAACTGACCGACGGGCTGAAGGGGTGCTTGGCGTAACGAACTGGTGAACCCCGGCAGTGATGCCGGGGGTGGCGAACTCAACCACCCCGGGCATCACTGCCGGGGTTCACTTCTCCAACAACTTCACGATCTCGTCCGCCTTCGCCTTCTTCGCCAGGCTCAAGGCGGTGTTGCCTTCTTTGTCCTTGGCTTCGGCCTTCGCCCCGGCCTTCAGCAGTGCCTCCACCGCCTTCACCTTCCCACTCTGCACGGCGAACATGAGCGGGGTTTGCCCGGTCTCGTTCGCGGCATTCACGTCGGCCTTCGCGTCCGCCAACTGCCCGATGATGTCGGCGTGCCCCTTGAACGCGGCGGCAGCCATCGCGGTCAGGCCGAGCTTGTTCTTCGCCTCCACGTCCACTTTCGGTCGCTTCAGAATCATCGCCACCGCCTTCGGCTGGCCGTTGTACGCGGCGACGGTCAGCAGCGTGTCCCCGCGGGCGTTAGACTCGTTCACCGAGTAGCCGGCGGCGAACGCCTTCTTCAGTTCGTCTTCGTCGCCCGTGCGGGCGGCCTGGAACGCAGCAGTTTGCAGCTTGGCCGCGTCGGGTTGAGCGAGCGACAGGGCGAGGAGCGTGAGGAGCATGTGGGAGTCCAAAAAGAAGGTGCCGCCTGCCGGGCGGCACTCTGGAACCGGGAACGGAGTGACCGGGT
>JANNDF010000136.1:0-2203 GCA_031387445.1 Planctomycetia bacterium | reverse complement strand
ACCCGGTCACTGCGTTCCCGGTTCCAGTGGTGCCGCCCGACAGGCGGCACCTACTTCGCCTTCAGGTACTTGTCGAACCACGCCAGATCCCACTCCATCTTCGCCCGGCGGTTGCTCATCTTGGTCAGGCCGTGCGGCTCGCCGGGGTAGACGATCAGCTCCGTCGGCACCTTCAGGTTCTCTTTCAGCGCCCGGTAGAGCATCCGCGAGTGTCCCGGCGGGCAGCGCTCGTCGCCGCCACCCACATGGATGAGCGTGGGCGTCTTCACATTGCCGAGCTGGTACGTCGGGCTGGTCGCCTTGTAGACGTCCGGCTGTTCCCACGGCAGACCCTTCTTGAACACGATGGGGTACGCCGGCTCGTCGTTGAACCCCCACTCGGCGACGGTGTCCACGATGCCCGCCCCACTGCTCGCCGCCTTGAACTTGATCGGCGAGTCCTTCAGCGTGATGAGGCAGTTTGTCAGATACCCGCCGTTGCTCCAGCCCATGCACCCGACGCGATCCGGGTCGGCGATGCCCTCTTTCACGAGGTGCTGAATGCCGGCGAGGATGTCCTTCACCTCGATGTCGTTCTCCTTGCCGATCAGGTCGGTGACGAACTTGTCGCCGTAGCCGGTGCTCCCGCGGTAGTTCGGCAGCAGCACGGCGTACCCCGCCGCGGCGAAGTAGAGCCGGCCGTTGTGCGGGTCGAAGTTCAGGTCGGCGGTGGTGCTGGTGGTCGGCCCGCCGTGGATGGCGACGACGAGCGGCAGTTTGTCGCCCTTCTTATAGCCGGGGGGCAACTCAAGTACGCCGCCGACGTCGCTGCCGTCCGCAGCTTTCCAGGTGACGTGTTGAATGCTCGGCAGCTTCCAGTTCGCAACGTGCGGGTTGGGGTCGGACAACGGGGTAGTATTCCACAACGCCCCGTCTCGTCGGGCGGCGGTGAGTTGCGGCAGGCTCACGCTTCCGTGAAGTGAAACTGCGAGATCAGTTCCGCCCCCGGCAAACTCCAGGGCCAACTCTTGTTGTTTGCTCGACGGCGACAACCACGGGGTGTCGCGCGACTCGGTGCCTTCGATCTGGTGAAACCGAAAGTTGTTCTTGCCGCTCTTGCCCGTGGCGACGAAAAACTTCGACGGGCTCAACCACACGATCGGACTACCCAGAGTCCGCCCGTAGCCGACCACTTCCCACCCGTCGCGTTCGTGCCTTGCAGTCTCCCACGCGCTCCCGTTCGCCGAGCCGACGATCACCTCCGCCGGGTACGCATCGTGAACCGCCGTGAATGCGAACCGTGTGCCCTTCTGGTTCCAGCACAGGTTCTCCAGCCATGCATACGGGCTGTTCTTCGGGTTCTTGCGGTAGGCGTCGGTCGGCGGGGTGACGATCTTGCCCGTCGCTAACGCTCCCGGCTCGTGAGTCCACACGTCCACGCGGCTCTCGCCCTCGCTCTTCACCACCGTGTCGTCGAGGGCGCTCACCATCGCGACCTTCTTGCCGTCCTGCGTGACGGCGAACTCGCGGACGTACCGCGTGTCGTCCACCAGCTTTTCCGTGCGCCATGCGGTCAGGTCGAGCTTGTGAATCTCGCTCACCTTCCGCACGCCGTGGCCGTATTCGAGCTTCGCCTTCGCCCGCAGCTTGGCGAACTCGTCGTCGTCCGCGTGTTCCTTGTCCTTGCTGAAGAAGAGGGCGTCCGCCTTCGCCGCGTAGTCGTATCCCGTCACGCCACCCGCTTCCCGAGTGATCGCCTTCACCTCGCCGCTGCCGTCCGCCGCGACCCGCCACACCTGCGTGGCACCGTCGAACGGCGGCTTCACTTCCACCGCCCGCTTGCGGTTGCCGAGGAAGTACAGGTGCTTGCCGTCGGCGCTCCACTTGATGTGCCGGTCGTTGGCCCGGTCGAACGTCAGCTTGGTCGGCTTCCCCTTGCCGTCGGTGGCGATCACCCACAGGTCGGAGCGGCGGTTGTCTTCGGTCTTGTCCCACACCGCCAAGGCGTAGGCGACGTGCTTGCCGTCGGGCGAGACGGCGATCTCGGTGATGCTGTTCAGGGTGAAGTAGTCGTCCGGGGTGACGGCGTGCGTCCGCTCCTGGGCGACGAGCGGGGCGGCGAGGAGGAGCAGACCGACGAGGGCGGCTCGCATGGTAACCTCTTGGCAGCGAGGGGTGAGCGAGCGGGTAGTGTAGCGAAGCAGGGCGGTGAAACGCATCGGAG
>JANNDF010000120.1:0-4010 GCA_031387445.1 Planctomycetia bacterium | reverse complement strand
GGGGCGAATCACACTGGCGAGAGGGTGATTCGCCCCTCGCTCGCGCGTCGGGCTAACTTATTCGTCCTCTGGGAAATGTTCAGCGATCCGCCGTGGTGTCCGACTTCTTCGGCTCCTCGACCGTAGGTTCTGCCGCCTTCGACTTCTTGAGCAGCTTGCGGACGCCGAACACACCCGCGGCGATGACACCCAACAGCAGGGCCGGCGGGGCGGGCACCGGCTCCGGCGGCGGTGGCGGCGGCGGGACCGGGGGGACGGGCGGCACCGGTGGCACGCCCGGCGGCGGCGGGGAGATGGGCGGCACGCCCGGCGGCGGCGGGACCGGGGGGACGGGCGGCACCGGTGGCACGCCCGGCGGTGGCACAGTCGGCGGCGGGCTGTTCGGGGTGATCGGGTTGGTACCACCCGGCTGGTCGCTCGTGCCGGGTGGGGGTGGGCTAGTGGTGGTCGTGGTGGTGCCAGGGACGCTTACGAACGGAAAGCCACCGCCCCCGCCGATCCCGCCGCCACCTCCGAACCCGCCGGGGAGCGCACCACCGCGGAACCCGCCGAGTTGCGGGGCCCTCCCGCCGCCCAGCCCGCCGAACGACGTGGCGTCCGACCCGAACGGGGCGACCAGGTTGTTCACCCCGCCGCGGTTCCGCAGGGCCAGTTGCGACTGAGCCGCCTCCCCGGTGAGGACGTTGGTACCCGTCAGCCGCACCAGTTCACGCCCGGCCAGCAGCGGGGCCGTGGCGAACCCACTGTCGTCACCCGTCAGCCCCTTCAAATACCCTTCGGCGGTTTGCACGAACACCGGCGCTTGCACCGCCGGTTCGAGAGCCTGGAAGTTGCCGGAGTACAGGCTGTACCCGGCCGGGGCCATGGGCGTTTGGGTTTCCGTGGTGAGTTCCCACACGGCCACCTGAAAGGCCGACGCGGTGCCGTTGTCTTTGATCGCTTCGGCGTAGTGTTTGACGAACAGTTCCCGCATGTACTTCGCCCGCTTGTCGGCCGCATCCGTCCCCGCCTTGTCCGACTTCAACCCGGCGAAGTCCCGCGGCTTGCCGAACGAGTCGATGGTGAACCCGTACTCCTGCCCGGCGGTCACGGGGACGAGCGGTTCAATGCAGAACGACACTGGAGCGGGATCGAAGCCGATGGTGGCAAGTGCGGCGGGCGGGAACTGCCAACCCAAACCGCCGACCGCACGGGCTTGGTCGGCCCCATTCATCTTGAACTTGAACGTCTGGCGGGTGGTCAGGCCGTCGTACCGCAGCACCACGTCCGGCCGCTCCTGGGCGGAGGCGGTAGTGACGGCTGTCGTCGAAATGGCGGCAGCGAGCCACCGGCGTATGGTGAATCCGCGTTCCGGCATTGATGCCTCCCCGGTGGGTGTTCCCAACTCGGCCGATTTCCGTTCGGATGAACGGGGGAAACTTTACCCAAATTCGCGCAGAGAAAAAAGCGACAAATCCACTACCTGTCCGAAATTCAGTCTAACACACCAAACCGGCCGGTAGGAGCGATTCCGCTACAATGAGTCGTTCCACACTCGGTCATTGCCATGAAGCCTGACAGATTGTCTCTGCCAATGTGGTCGGCGCGATACGCCGCCCCGTTCGCGCCGACCACCGCGGCGGAAATGGCCGAGCGCGGGTGGGACGCCGTGGACGTGGTGTTCGTCACCGGCGACGGGTACGTGGATCATCCCAGTTTCGCCATGGCCATCTTGCACCGTGCGCTCGAACAGTACGGCTTCCGGGTGGCGATTCTTTCCCAGCCGGACTGGAAGACGGCCGACCCGTGGCGGCAGTTCGGCCGCCCGCGGCTGTTCTTCGCGGTTTCCGCCGGCAACATGGACTCGCTCATCAACCACTACACCGCGAACAAGAAGGTGCGGAACGACGACGCCTACAGCCCCGGCGGGCGGATCGGGTTGAGGCCGGATCGTGCCACGTTGGTCTACTCCCAACGCTGCCGCGAGGCGTTCCCCGGCGTGCCGGTGGTGGCCGGCGGGGTGGAGGCGAGCTTGCGGCGGTTGGCCCACTACGACTACTGGTCGGACACGGTGAAGCGGAGCATCCTGCTCGACAGCAAGGCGGATCTGGTGGTGTACGGGATGGGCGAGCAGAACATCGTCGAGGTGGCGAAGCGGTTGCAGGGTGGGAAAACGATCCGCGAATGCCGCGACCTGCGGGGGGTGGCGTATGCGCTGGGGGCGAAAGAGTCGGAGCAAGTGCGGAGTGCGGATCGCGGATCGCGAAATGAAATCAATGCCAATGATTCGGCATTCCCCATTCCGCACTCCGCGTTCGAGTTGATCCCCAGCTACGAAGAGGTGAAGGCGGACAAGGCCAAGTTCGCCGAGGCCACCCGCGTCATCCATACGAACACCAACCCGTTCAACGCCGTCACGCTGGTGCAGTTCCACGACCGCCAGGCGGTGGTGCAGACGCCCCCGGCCCTGCCGCTCAGCCAGGAGGAGATGGACCGCTACTACGACCTGCCGTACACCCGCCGCCCGCACCCCAGTTACACCGAGCCGATCCCAGCCCACGAAATGATCAAGGACTCGGTGACGGTGATGCGGGGGTGCTTCGGCGGCTGCACGTTCTGTAGCATCACCGCCCACCAGGGGCGGATCATCCAGAGCCGTTCGCAAGAGTCGATCTTGAAGGAGGTGAGCAAGCTGGCCGCCGACCCGGAGTTCAAGGGCATCATCTCGGACATCGGGGGGGCGACCGCGAACATGTACCAGATGCGCTGCACCCGCCCGGAGGTGGAGGCCAAGTGCAAGCGGCTCAGTTGTATTCACCCCGGCATCTGCAAGCTGCTCGGCACCGACCACGGGCCGACGCTCGACCTCATGCGGAAGGCCCGCGACACGCCGGGCATCCGCAAGGTGCTGGTGAGCAGCGGCATCCGCATGGACCTGGCGCAACTGAGTCCGGAGTACGTGGACGAGTTGGCGGCGCACCACGTCGGCGGGCGGTTGAAGGTGGCCCCGGAGCACACCAGCCCGACGGTGCTGGAGAAGATGAAGAAGCCGAGCATCGACAACTTTGGGGTGTTCGCCGAGCAGTACAAGGAGGCGAGCGCGAAGGCGGGCAAGCCGAAGCAACAACTGGTGCCGTACTTCATCGCGTCGCACCCCGGCAGCACGCTCGACGAGATGATCGACCTCGCCCTGTACCTGAAACGCAACGGCTACCGCCCGGATCAGGTGCAGGACTTCATCCCCGCCCCGTTCGACATTGCCACGGCACTTTACTACACGGGAATTGACCCATGGACAAAGAAGCCGGTGCAGGTGGCGAAAGGGATGCGGGACCGCAAGATGCAGCGGGCATTGATGCAGTTCTTCAAGCCGGAGAACTGGTTCACCGTCCGCGAGGCGCTGATCGAGGCGAAGCGGGCCGACCTGATCGGAGACGGATGCGATTGCCTGATCCCGTCCAACCCGCCGAAGGAGGCGCTGGAGAAGCGGCGGCGGGAGGCGCAGCGGGCGGTCGAGGGCGACCACTACCACACGGTTGCGAATCCGGCCAAAGGCGAGAAACCCGGTGAGCGCGGGGCCGGTCCGGTCAAACCGACGGGCTACCGACCAGGGCGGAGCACGCAGAAGCGGCGGCCAGGGAAGAAGGGCGGAGGCCCGAGCCCGAGTGGTGAAAACACGGTGTAGTCGCGGATTCATGGTGGAGCGGGCCAGGCCCAATCCCACCACCATACACCCCGCCCACCTCCGCCACATTGACCGTCGCCGAGGTGTTCGACAAGTTCCTCGACTGGTGCCAGAAGCACCGCTCCCCGCGGACGTACGAGTGGTCGCGGGGGCACATCCAGGCGTTCTGTGACCACCTGAAGAACCCGCTCGCCACCCCCGCCGCCGACCTGCGGCCGTTCCACGTGGTCGAGTGGGTGGACGCCAAGCCGACGTGGGGGTCGAACCAGAAGCGGGGGGCCATCGTCGCCGTCACCCGCCCGTTCAACTGGGCGGCCAAACTCGGCTACATTCCGGTCAGCCCGGT
>JANNDF010000062.1:0-1627 GCA_031387445.1 Planctomycetia bacterium | reverse complement strand
GTGAACGTGCTGCCGCGGCCGGCGTCGCTCTTCAACTCCACGTCGCCGCCCAGCAGCCGGGCCAACTCCCGCACGATGCTCAGGCCCAGCCCGGTGCCGCCCTGCTCGCGGGTGAGCGTGCTGCTGGTCTGCCGGAACTTCTGGAACACCATCTCCTGATGCTCCGGGGCGATGCCCACACCGGTGTCGGCCACCTGGATCACCAGCGCGTCGCCCTCCACCGCCGCCCGCAGCGTCACCCGCCCGCCCTCCGGGGTGAACTTGATCGCGTTCGACAGCAGGTTGCTCACCACCTGCCGCAGCTTGCTCCCGTCCTGCCGCACGTCGGGCGTGTCCGGCGACACCTGCACCACCAGTTCGATCTCCTTCTTCTCGGCCTGCTGGCGGAAGGTGGTGCCCAGCTCCTCGCACAGCGGGCCGACCGCCACCACCCCCACCCGCGCCCGCATCTTGCCCGACTCCACCTTCGCCAGATCCAGCACGTCGTTGATGAGCATGAGCAGCCGCTTGCCGTTGTCGTGGACGTTCGCCACCCAGCGGTGCTGCTTCTCGGTCAGGTTGTCCGCGCCCAGGAGTGTCTCGCTGAACCCGATGATGCTGTTCAGCGGGGTGCGAAGCTCGTGGCTGACGGTGGACAGGAACTCGGTCTTCACGGCGTTCGTGCGGTGCAGTTCCAGGTTGATCCGGGCCAGCTCGTCCACCTTCGTGTCCATGTCCGCGATCAGCCCGCGGTTCCGCTCCTGCGTCCGCATCAGGTTCGTCAGCATGCGGTTGAACGCCCGGCTCAGGTCCTCGAACTCGTCGCCGGTGTGCAGGTCGGACCGCACGGCCAGGTCGCCGGCGGCGATGGCGTCGGCGGTGCCCTTGAGCACCTTCACCGGCTTCACCACCACGTACCGGATGATGGCGTAGGTGCCGATGAGGATGAGGATGGTGGTGCCGACGGCGAAGGCGATGAGCCAGGCGCGGTTGGTCTCGATGCCGTCGTCGATGGCGGCCGACGACATCCGCACCCGCACCACGCCGAGGGTGTCGCCGGCGGCCAACTCCGGGCGGGCGAGCGCCGCCCCGCGGGCGACCGCGTCCGGCCCGCCGCCCAGGTAGGCGGCCAGCCGCTCCGGGCTGCGGTGGCAGCTCACGCACGCCGGTTCGGCCCGCACCCGCGCGTAGTACACGGCCACCGCCTCCCCGGACCGCCGGCGGAAGCTCTCGGTGCGGTCGGGCTGGTCGGCCATCTCCTGAACGGCGTCGAGGTCGTCCGCGTCGGCGGCGGCCGGGTCGGCCGCGAGCAGGGCGAAGGCGTACCCGCTCAGGTGGTCGGGCCAGTCGGTTTCGGTGCGGTGCTGGAGGTCGGCCAGGCCGGCCGTCAGGTCGGGGTCGCGGGACAGGTGGTGGCGGGCGACGGCGGGGGCGACGACGGCCCGCCCGGTGTGCCGCGACTGCTCGTAGGCCAGCCCCTCGGTCAGGCGGGCGAACACGATGAAGCTGGTCATCATCAGCACCAGGGTGCCGACGCCGAGCAGCCACCGGCACTTCCGCTCCAGGTTCGTCTCGCCGAGGAATCGCTTGAACGTGCGGTACGACATGAGGGCGTTCCGGCGAGCGGCCGGCGTGAGCCGGCTGGTGG
>JANNDF010000134.1:0-1659 GCA_031387445.1 Planctomycetia bacterium | reverse complement strand
CCGGCATCACTGCCGGGGTTCACCCGATCCCGTCAATTCGAACTGGTGTACAGGCGGCGGCGGCGCTCGAACCCGAACGGGTCGGTGTGGAAACGGCGGTAGCAGTTGCTACACAGGTCGAACTCGCGGGCGTTCGGGGCGGGGGGCGGTTCGGGCGGGTGGTGCGTGTCGGCGTCGGACAGCAGTCGCTCCATCGCGTCGATGTGATCCGGGTCGTCCTGCCCGTCCAGGTCGGCATCGATCAGGGCGGCGGGTTCGCACACCCGCCGGGTTTCCAACCGCACTGCATATCGGCCGTCCTGTCCGGACACGAGTTCCTTACCGCACACGTCGCAGTAACAGCGGAGCATGGTCGTGGTGTCCTTCAATCAACGGGGCGGTTCACGGCGAGGGCGTCGGGCGAGTCGGCGAACCACACCTCGGGGTCAACATACTCCACTCATCACAGGTTCCGAGTGGGGTGTCAAGCAGAATCAAATCGGCGGCACCGGCGGGGGCGACGAATTCGCGGCGGGGGGTTGACAACGCCCTGTCACTCGCCTCCGCAACTCACCGCCGCTTCTTCTTGAACACCTCGCTCGCCCGCATCAGGATGTCGTTCTCTTCGGCCGTCAGGCTGCCCTTGCCCTGCCGTGCCACCTTCGCCAGCACCGCGTCCAGCTTGGCCTCCAGGTGTTCGTCCACCCCGCCGCCGGCCGGCTGGGGCACCGGCTCCGGCTTGGCGGCCGGCGGGGGCGAGGCCGCCCGCGCGCTCGGCCGCGGGGCGTTGTCGTCGTACACCCGCAGGTTGGCCGGACTCCGCCGCGACCGCTCCCGCCGGCGGAACAGCCCGCCGATCATGTCCACGAACGCGAACAGCCGCCCGCGGGTGCGGTAGTAGGCGAACCCGACCGCCGCCCCGACGAGCGGTTCGATCACGTGCGGCAGCGCCTCCGGGTCACGGCGGACGACCGCCCCGAGCAGGCCGAGCAGGTTCAGTCCGAGGTAGATGCTGACCAGAATCCACACCGGGATGGGGATGAGGAACCAGATGCGGATCGGCCGGTGCGGGTAGTGGAAGGCGAACAGCACCATGGTGGCGAACATCGGGGCGGCGGTGCCGTAGGTGGGGGCGGTCGCGCCGACCATGCCGAGTGGGAATTTGACCACGTTCGCCAGCACCCCGGCCAGCAGGTAGAAGGCGAGGAACCGCCCGGTGCCGTACAGGATCTCCAACTCCCCGCCGAAGAAGTACAGCAGCAGCATGCCGAAGATGAGGCCGAGGAAGATGTCGGGGGTGAGCAGGAAGGAGGTGAACGGCCGCCACAGTTGGTACTCGCCCACGACCTTTGCGTAGTCGAACTGCAAGGCGTCGCTGAGCGGGTAGACGGGCGGGACGTACTGCGCCGGCGCGTCCTCCGGGGGTCGCGGCTGCTCGGCGGTCACGAAGTTGACCAGCGAGAGGGCGACCGTGACCGCGATGAGGGCGATCACCCCGCGGTGCGCGGACGCCGACCCCCATCGGCCGCTGTCGTCCCGGTAGTAGTCCCGGTCGTGGATCCCCATTCCGCCGCTCCGTGTCCGTGGGCTGAGGCGCGACAGCCGTTCAGTGTAGCACGACGGCCCGCGAGGGTCTTCCCCTCTCCCGAGTCGGGTGTCCCTGGAGATTTTGGCACGTGA
>JANNDF010000013.1:0-5689 GCA_031387445.1 Planctomycetia bacterium | reverse complement strand
ATCAACTCGGTTGAGTTACCGCCAGTAGCCGAAACCCGGAGTCACTCGGTAGGTGTTGTACCCGGAGTTCGTCCACGGGTTGTACCCGGCGCGGTTGCCGTAGTAGGAGCCGCTGTAGGCGTTGTAGGCCTTGTAACCGCTGGAATACCCGCCGAACAGGTTGTTGTAAGAGTAGTTGCGGGTGCCGTACCCGGTCCACGGGTTGTAGCTGGCGGAGTACCCGCCGAACGTGCCGCTGTACGGGTTGTAGCTGTAGTTGCTGACCGACGTAAACCCGTTGTACGGGTTGGTGTACCCGTAGCTGTAGCCGGGGTACTGGGCCGAGGCGGTGCCGATCACGGCGACCGAGGCGACGGTGGCGATCAGGAGGCGGAGGCTCATGGCGAATCCTCTGGGGCGAGTTGTCTGGAAATACCGGCACACCGAGGCGACCTTACCTGAGGAATAGACGCTGCACCTCACGTGCCGTTGGCGGCGTACAACAACCCAGTTCCCGAGTTTGAGGTCCGCATGTCCAGCAAAGTGCCCATCGTCGGCGTCGGCCCGGACGGCTTGTCCGGCCTGACCGCCCGCTCGCGTGAGTTGCTCTCCGCCGCCGACGTGGTGTTCGGCTCCGATGCCGCATTGCGACTGCTCCCGGAACTGTCCGCCGAGCGGGTGCGGATCGGCACCGACCTGCCCGACGTGGTGGCGAAGTTGAAGGGTTTGCTCGGCCACAAGAAGGTGGCCGTGGCGGCCGTCGGCGACCCGCTCTTCTACGGCACCGCCCGCTACCTGTGCGAGAAGATCGGCCCGGACCAGTTCGAGGTGGTCCCGCACGTCAGCAGCATGCAACTCGCCTTCGCCCGGTTGAAGCAGACGTGGGAGGAGGCGTATCTGACGGACCTCTCCGCGAAGAAGTTGGACGACGTGCTCGACAAGATCCGCACCGCCGAGACGGTGGGACTGTTCACCTCGGAGGAGTACACGCCCAACCGCGTCGCCCGCGAGTTGCTCGCCCGCGGCATCGACTACTTCCGCGGGTTCGTGTGCGAGAACCTGGGCGGACGGGACGAGCGGATCACGCAGGGCGAGTTGGCCGAACTGCAAGACCTGCGGTTCGACCCGCTGAACGTGCTCATCCTGGTGCGGAAGCCAAACACGCCGGACAAGCAACGCGCCGGGTCGAAGCTGGCACGGTTCGGCAACCCGGACGACCTGTTCGCCCAGAGCCGGCCGAAGACCGGGCTGATCACGCAGGCGGAAGTGCGGGCGGTGGCGCTGGCGCAACTGGATTTGCACCCCGGCGATGTGGCGTGGGACGTAGGCGCCGGCAGCGGCAGCGTGGCTATCGAGATGGCACAGCTCGTTTCGCCCGGCGTGGTGTACGCCATCGAGCAAGACGCGGCGGATTACCACCTGATTCAGGCCAACCTGGAGACGTTCGGCATCAACAACGTGAAGCCGGTGTACGGCTCCGCGCCGGCGGTGTTCGCCGGGCTGCCCGCCCCGGATGCGATCTTCGTCGGCGGCAACGGCGGGGAAGTGGCAAGACTTCTCGAAGCCAGCTTCAACGCCCTGCGACCGGGCGGCCGGCTGGTGTCGAACGTGGGCACGCTGGAAATGATCTCGGCCACGTATGCCGTGCTCAAGCGACTGGCCCCGACGGTGGACGTGCTGCTGATGAACCTGAGCCGCGGGGTGGAGCAACTGGAGAGCCTGCGGTTCGAGGCGGTGAACCCGACGGTGCTGTTGAGGGTCGTGAAAGGCGAGCGGGGGGCGTAAGCCCCCTGGTTCTTCTGTACCAACCTGGGGGATTACGCCCCCCGCTCGCCAAGCAACCGTTGATACTCCTCCGGCGTGTTCACGTTCCGCAGCGACTCCAGCTCCGGGTCGACGTCGGCGAAGTCGGCTTCGGTCAGGAACTGCGTGGGCACCAACTCGGGCAGGCGTGTCATGCGGAAGTCGCCCGCGGCCAGTTGGGCGAGCACCACCGGCAACACGTCGAGTGAATAGACCGCGGCGAGCGGGTGCAGGCGGGTGGCGATCAGCGGTATGGTTAGCCGCGAGGCGACGCCGAGCGTGTCCGCCCCTGCCGCGCTCGGCGTCGCCTCGCGGCTAACAAGTCGTTCCACGAACTCCGCCCGCAACAACGGCACGTCACACGCGCTCAAATAAATTCCATCGCACTCGCCCCGCAGCGCCGCCAGCCCCGCCGCCAGCCCGCCGAGCGGCCCGCGGCCTTCGATCTCGTCGCGTACCACTCGCACGCCGGCCGGCAACTCCGGCACGTCTTGCCCCGGCGCGGCGACCACCACCACCGGCCCCACCACCCTGCCGACCACCCGCACCACCCGCCCGAGCATCGTCTCGCTTCCCACCGGCAGCCACGCCTTCGGCCGGCCCATCCGGCTCGAATGTCCGCCACACAGCACGATCCCGCCCGTCACATTCATCGTTGTCCCTCGTCTTCCGTGTACCGTACCATGATCCGTGCTTCCCGTCCCGAGTGCCGCCATGTCCCGCCGCCTGTTCGCCCTGCTCCTCCTCGCCCCGCTCGGCTGCGGCCAGCCGCCGCTCTCCACCCCGGCACCCGCCTCGCCCGTCGCCCCGGTCATCACCCCGCCGACCGAGGACGCCAAGCCGACCACCCCCGCTCACCCGCTCGACCCGAAGCCGACGCAGCCGGCCGACCCGAAGGCCGACTTGAAGTCGCAACGTGAGGTGGAGCAGTACGTGGTGAAGGCGGGCGGGGCGGTGTTCCGCGACGAAGACCCGAACTCGAAGCAGCGGGGCGTCGTGCTGACGGTGAAGCTGCCCGAGGACTGTAGCAAGCTCGAGTTGAAGCGGCTGGCCGTCTTCCCGAAGCTGAACCGGCTGAGTGTGAGCGACAGCGGGAGCAAGAACACCGACGCCGTGCTGAAGCAGTTGGGCGACCTGCCGAACCTGGCGTCCATCTCCCTCGCCGACACCGACGCGACCGACGCCGGCATGACCGCGGTGGCCGCTCACCCCGCCCTGAAAGACCTCGACCTGACGCGGGTGAAGCTGACGGCGGCCGGGTTCAAGGCGCTCGCCGCCAGCAAGAGTCTGCAAACGCTCGACGCCACCGAGACGGCCATCGACGACGCCGCGGTGAAGGAACTCGGCGCGGTGAAGACGCTCACCCGGCTGTCGTTGAAGGGCACAAAGGTGACACTCAAGGGCACCGGGTCGGCGTTCGCCGCGTGGGACAAGCTGACCGAACTCGACCTCCGCGAGTGCCCGCTCAACGACGAGTCGCTGGTGCCGCTCGGAGTGGCGAAGGCGCTCCAGGTGCTGAAGCTCGAAGGGGCCGAAATCACCGACGCCGCTCTCAAGCCGCTGAACCAGTGTACCAAGCTGAAGACGCTCACCATCGAAGGGTCGGCAAAGCTGACCGGCACCGGGTTCGCCGACCTGGACGCGCTGACCGGCCTCGAACTGCTCTACCTGGGCGGTAGCGGCATCACCGACGCCGGCATGGCGTTCGTCGCCCGCCGCACCGGGGTGAAGACGCTCAGCCTGGAGCGGACGAAGATCACCGACGCCGGCATGAAGGAGTTGGCCTCCCCCCGCGGGCTGGAGAAGCTGAGCGTGGAAGAGACCGCCGTGACGGACGTGGGCCTATTGGTAGTGGCGGAGAAGGCGAAGAAACTGGCCCAGGTGGACGCACGGAAGTCGAAGATCACCAAGAAGGGCGCGGACGAAGCGGGCAAGAAGTTGCCCGAGTTGGTGGTCAGTTTCGAGTAACCGACTTGTTCGCCGCGACCCACGGGAGCGGTCCACGCTTTCCGCTCCCAGAAGTCGCGGCGCCCCCCCCCTTTCCCTCCCGGAGTTTCGCCATGCCCGTCCGGATCGCATTCCCTCTGGTCGCGGTGCTGTTCACCGTCGCCCTGGCCCCCGCCGTCGACCCGAAGAAGGACGACAATAAGGAGGAGAAGAAGAAGGACACCTCCAGCCTGCTCTACTCCTCATGGGCGCAGCACAAGCCGGGCACCTCGCTGACGGTGGTGGTGACGATGAAAGCTTCCGAAAACGGCAAGGACCTCTCGACCACGGAGTACACCGGCACCATCAAGCTGCTCGAAGTGACCGACGACAAGTGCGTCATCGAGTCGGAAGGGACGAGGAAACAAACCGGGCAGAAGGATGAAAAGGTGACGGCGACGAAGCAGGACGTGGAGAAAAAGTTGGGCGGGGCGGTGTCGGCGGGGTTCGTGGACATCGACCCGAAGACGGGCAAGCCGTCGGAGGCGAAAGGGAAGATCGTCGAAGAGAAGACGGAGAAGGTCAAAGTGGGAGGGACCGAGTTCGAGTGTAAGCGGTACAAGATCGAGCAGACGGGATCCGACGGCTTCCTCAAGGGTGGCGGAGAGATGACCGTCTGGATGTGTGATGACTTCCCCGGCCTGGTAGTCGCGGAGAAGGACAAATTCTGGATCGGTGACGGGAAAACTGTCCTTTCCGTCACCCATACCACCACCGGCTTCGCCCCTGGCAAGTAACCCCCTCCCACGGATCCCCCTCCCATGCGATCCCTCCTGTTCCCGGTGGCGGTGCTGGCACTCGTCGTCCCCGAGCCACTGTGGGCGGAGGACGAGAAGAAGAAGTACGACCCGAAGCGAGTGGCCGCACTCATCGACCAACTCGGCGATCACAACTTCGGCAAGCGCGAGGCGGCAGAGAAGGAACTGACGAAGGCCGGCGAGCCGGCGCTCGCCGCCGTGCGGAAGGCCGTCGAGACCGCCGACGTGCCGGAGGTCGGGCGGCGGGTGGAGCGGATCGAGCGGGCGATCTTGTGGGGCCTGTGCGAGAGCAAGGGGTGCGGGCTGCGGATGATGCTGGCCGAACCCGGCGAGTTCGAGATGGGGTCACCCGACCGCGAACCCGGCCGCTGGCCCGACGAGCCGGAGCACACCGTTCGCATGACCCGCCTGTTCATGATCGGCAAGCACGAAGTGACGCAGGCCGAGTACAAGAAGGTCACGGGCGTGAACCCGAGCTACTTCTCCCCCATCGGCGACGGCAAAGGGAAGGTGAAAGACTTGAACACCGACCGCTTCCCGGTCGAGCAAGTCAGTTGGTACGACGCGCTCAAGTTCTGCAACACGCTCAGCAAGACCGAAGGCTACCCGGCGTACTACGAGCTGGCCGACCTGAAGACCGAAGGCGACAGCATCTCGTCGGCGAAGGTGAAAACGCTCGGCGGGAACGGCTACCGCCTGCCGACCGAGGCCGAGTGGGAGTACGCCGCCCGCGCCACCATACGGACGCCCTACGGCGTGGTGCTCCGGGTGAACGGCAACCTGGGCAACTTCAAGATGATGGTGTCGGTCGGGTACGGCGGGAGCGAGGAGCGGCCGAGCCTGGGGAGGACGACGAGCGTGGCCAGCTACAAGCCGAACCGGCTGGGCCTGTACGACTGCCACGGGAACGCCGCCGAGTGGTGCCACGACTGGTACAGCAAGCGGTACTACGCCGACACGCCGAAGGATGACCCGCCCGGCCCGGACACCGGCGACCACAAGGTGATCCGCGGCGGTTCGTACATGTCGATGGACGGCGGGTGTCGGAGTGCCGCGCGGTTCTACCTGACGCCGGGCGAGAAGAAGGATTACGTCGGGTTTCGGGTGGCGCGGACGCCGTGAGGTGAAACGTTCCGGTTAGCCGCGAGGCGACGCCGAGCGCG
>JANNDF010001197.1:0-9986 GCA_031387445.1 Planctomycetia bacterium | reverse complement strand
CCCTGCGGAGCGGGGGACAGGTCGCCGGAGTGAACGGAGTGAACCCGGCGGGTGAGGGGTCGCTACCAACCCCGCTCGCGGAGCGAGCGGACCACATTCACACCCCGACGGGTTTGCCGTCGGTCGCGGTCGGGCCGGGGGTGTTCATCTCCTCGTCGATCTGCCTGGTGGCGGCGCTCTCCCGCTTCGCCTGCCACCACGCCCAGGCGATGCCGGTCGCCGCGATGACGATCACCGCCGCCCCGATCCGCCAGTCGCCGGTGCCGTCCTTCACGTTGTGCTGAATGGCCAGCGGCAGCGCCAGCAGACTCACCATGTTCATCACTTTGATCAGCGGGTTGATGGCCGGGCCGGCGGTGTCCTTCAGCGGGTCACCGACGGTGTCGCCGGTCACGGCCGCCTTGTGCTTGTCGCTCCCCTTGCCGGTGTTCCGCTCCAAGTCCTTCGGCTCGTCCTCGATCATCTTCTTGGCGTTGTCCCACGCGCCGCCGGCGTTGCTCATGAACACCGCCAGCAGCTGCCCGACCAGGATCATGCCGGCCAGGAACCCGCCGAGGGCATACGGCCCGAGCAGGAAGCCAACCACCAGCGGGGTGCCGATGGCGAGCAACCCCGGCCCCACCAGTTCCTTCTGGGCGGTGGCCGTGCAGATGTCCACCACGCGGCCGTAGTCGGGCTTCTTCCGGCTGGCCCAGATGTCCGGGTCGCGGAACTGCTTGCGGCACTCGTTCACAATCAGGTACGCCGCCCGCCCGACCGCCCGGATGGTGAAGCTGCTGAACAGGAACGGCACCGCCCCGCCGATCAGCATGCCGATGAACACGTACGGGTCGGCGACGGTCAGGTTGGCCGACCCGCGCTTGAAGTCGTCCACCGTCAGTTGGCCGATCTTCTCCTCGGCCCCGGTCACCAGCACGGCGATGAAGCTGGCGAACAGGCTCACGCTCGCCAGCACCGCCGAACCGATGGCGATGCCCTTCGTGATGGCCTTCGTGGTGTTGCCCACGGCGTCCAGGTCGGTCAGGATTTGCCGGGTCTTCTTCATCTCGTCGTCGGGCATCCGCTCCGGGTGGTCGGCGGGCAACTGGCGGCCGAAGTCGTCGCGGTTGAAGGCCATTTCGCCCACCCCGTTCGCGTTGTCGGCGATGGGGCCGAACACGTCCATGCTGATGGTGTCGCCGGTGAGCGCCAGCATGCCCACGCCGGTCATGGCCACGCCGAACGCGATGAACAGCAGGTTCTGCGTGTTCGTGTAGACCATCACCGCCCCGAGCAACGCCCCGCTAATGATGAGCACCGCCCACACGCTGCTCTCGTACCCCAGGGCGAGGCCGGAAATGATGTTCGTGGCGTGCCCGGTGCGGCAGCTCTTCACCACCTCCTTCACCGGGGCATAGTCGGTGCTCGTCCAGTATTCGGTGCAGCGGTTGAGCGCCACCGCCAGTACCAGCCCGATCAGGCAGCAGATGACGGCGTTCCAGTCCACGCCCACGGGCAGCGGGGAGTAGTGCAGTTGTGCGGAGAGAATCAGCTTGTTGGCCACCTCCGCCCGCTTGTCGTCGGGCAGGGCCAGCCACGCCGCACGGGTGTCGTGCCGGGCCTTTGCCAGTGCGGCTTCATTGCCCGCACGGAGGGCCGGGTCGGGTTTGCCGTCGGAAAGGGTGGCGATGCCGGGAATGGGGTCGAGGACGAGCGCCTTCCGCAAGTCCGGGTCGGCGTACATGCCGCGGTCGATGGCCACGGTCAGTACGTAATTCGCGTCGTACCGCAGGTAGACGAACCCGACGGCGACGAACCCGACGGCCGACAGGAGGGCCGACCGCCAGAACCCCCAGTTGATGCTCTTCATCGCCGTCGTCGCGTTGCCGGTGGTCATGCCGCGGCCGACGAGCGCCGTGCTGATCATGCTGCTCACCACGCCCACCGCCATGATCAGTAGGGGCACGATCATGCCCTTGTAGCCGAACGCGGCGTTGCCCAACATGACCGCTGCCACCATGGTGACGGCGTAGCTCTCGAACACGTCGGCCGCCATGCCGGCGCAGTCGCCCACGTTGTCGCCCACGTTGTCGGCGATGGTGGCGGCGTTGCGCGGGTCGTCTTCCGGGATGTCCTTCTCGATCTTGCCGACGAGGTCGGCCCCCACGTCCGCCGCCTTCGTGTAAATGCCCCCGCCCACCCGCATGAACAGGGCCAACAGGCTGCCGCCGAACCCGAACCCGAGCAGCGGCTCCGCGGCCACCTGCCCGAACACGAGCATGATGAGCGTGCCGCCGAGCAGCCCCAGCCCGCAGGTGAACATGCCGGTGACGGTGCCGCAGCGGTACGCCAGTCGCATGGCCGTGCCGAAGTTCGTCCGCGCCGCCTGGGCCACCCGCAGGTTGCCGGCGGTCGCCAGCCTCATGCCGATGAACCCGACGCTCGCGCTGAACAAAGCCCCCACCAGGAACGCCACCCCGCGACCGACCGTCACGGCGATCCGCTCGGTGTTCGTCTCGCTCGCCCCGGCCAACTGCCACGGCCACTTGGCGACCACGATGAGCGTCACCAGCACCACCAGCAGCACGGCCACCACCCGGAACTGTCGTTTCAGGTAGGCGTCGGCCCCCTGCCGCACGGCCAGCGCCACCGCCTGCATGGCGCTGGTGCCGGTGCCGGCCGCGTACACCTGCTTGGCCAGCCAGAAGGCGTACCCCAACCCGGCCAGGGCGATCAGCACGCACAGGAGCAGGCCGCCCTTCTCCCCCCACCCGTAGGTGGGGCTGGTGAGGAATTCGAACGGCTGCCAACTGTGGGCCACCGGGCTTTCCGGCCCGGCCCCGAACATGGCGAACGTGCCGACGGCGGCCACCAGTGCCAGCCACGGGAACCGCCGCTTCTTCCGTGAGCGGCCGGGGGCGAGAGTATTGTCAGTCATGGGACGGTGCAATCCTTGTCGGGAGGGCCAGCGGACGCAAGCGGTTTCGGGGCGTACCCCGGCCGCGGCGAGCGGGCGGTGGGAGGGAGAGGTGGTCGCCGAAGCGACCCCGCCGGCTCGTGCGTGCGCGCGTCCCGGTGCGAGCGGGAACGGGATCCCCGACCGGGAGGATAGTTAAGGTTAGGTGTGCGAGACGGGGGCGGCTACGGGGTGACCGGGAACCGAACGGCACGCGGATGACGCGGATTTCAGCGCGGATGAACACGGATGAAGACAGGATTTCACCGCCGAGGACACAAGAGGGCACATGAGTGGAAGAGAGGGCAAGAACACCTCAACTCGGTCGAACTCTCCGCGCATTCTCTCGTGCCCTCATGTGCTCTCGGCGGTGAACACTCATACTCGGCTCTGATCCGCGTCATCCGCGTGCGCCCTGAATCACTTCACCCCCAGGCTCTTCAGCTTGTTCTTCGCGTTCGCGGCGGCCTTCCCCTTGCTCGCCTTGATGAGCTGCTTCAACACGCCCACGCCGAACTCCTTCTCCTGGCCCGTGTGTTCGACGAAGTGGAAGCCCACGTAGAACAGGTCGTCGGCGTCCAGCCACTTGGCCTTGCCCACCTGGTCGAGCGTCTTCGCCGCGTCCAGGCCCACCGCCGTGCTGAAGTTCCGCAGGCACAGGTCGTTCGCCCGCGCGTCGCCCGCCACGTTCTTCGCGCTCAGCTTCAGCCCCACCGTGGCCAGCTCGAACCGCACGTCGAACCCGACCGACGGGTCGCGGGCCAGCAACTTGAGGTATTTCAGCGCCGTCTCGTAGTCCTTCTTCTTCCGCCGGGCGACGGCCCGCTCGAAGACCTCCTCCCGCAGCGCCGGCGCGTCGGCCTCCCCGAGCAGGAAGAAGAGCGGGTCGGAGCGGTGGTCGTTCGCCTCCAGGAACTTGCACGCCCGCGCCAGCACCTCGGATCGCAGTTTGCCCGTCACCGACTTGGCGAACGGGGCGATCAGCTTCACCACCGCCCACAGTTCGTCGTTCGTCTCGGACGCCAGCACCTGCTTCACCAGCGCCTGCCGGCCGTGATCGAGGGCGGCCAGCTTGCTCCGGGCGAGGTCGCGGAGGTTGCGATCCGGGTGCGCCAGTTGCCCCATCAGCCCGGCGGCCACCTCGGGCGTGTCGCGGTCGCCGATCTTTTCCACCGCCAGCCGCCGCGGGGCGAGGTCCGGTGCTGTCAGAAGCGCCAGCCAGTCGTCCAGTTGCTTGTCGTTCGCCGGCATGCGGGTGAGCAGCACGAGGGCGGGGGCGGCGACCTGGAAGTCGCGGTCCACGGCCGACGCGAACAGCCGCTTCCACTGCTCGGCCGTCGGCTTCTGCACCCACCCGCCGACGGCGTTCATTGCCATCGCCCGCACGTCGTGGCTGTACCCCGGTGCGGTTCGCTCCCACAGCACGTCGGCGGCGGCCGGGTCGTTCAGCGCCGCCAGCAGCTTCACCACCGGCCCCTCGGCACTCGCGGGCAGCTTGTTCTTCTTGTCTTTGGCGACGGCGATCAGTTCCGTCACTAGCTCTTTCTTGCGGTCGGCGGGCATGGTCGGCAGGCGGCTGATGAAGGCGTTGGCGGCGGCGACGGCCACCTGCGGGTCTCGGTCGAGCAGCACGCCCACCCCCGCGTCGGCCCCGGTGGCGCTGTCGGACGTGAGCGCCGCGGCGATGTACTTCCGCACGCCCGGCACCACATGGTGCAACAGTTCTTGCAGCTTCTTCACCCCATCGGCCCCGAGTTTGGCGGCCGACTCGGCGGCGATGCGAGCTTCCTCACCCCCGCCTCGGATGCGGTCGATCAGCACCGGCAGCGCTTTGGCGATCTTCAGCTTGCCGGCGGCACGGAGGGCGTAGATCCGCACCAGCGGTTCGGGGTCGTCCAGCCGGGCGACGATCTCGGCGTTCGCGTCGGCGTCCTTCACCCCCAGTTCGGCGAACACCAGCACGGCGGCGGCGCGGAGGTCGGCCGGCTGGTCGGCGTGCAACAGGCGGACGAGTTTCTTGGCGGGGATGTCCATCGCGGCGGCTCGCAGGGCTGTGGGGGAAAGGATACGAACGGCCCGGCGAGCCGTGCCCCGTGAGGGGCCGGGTGGGCGAAGAACCCGGCCCCTCACGGGGCACGGCTCGCCCCACCACACTTCGCCTTCCCCCGCATCCACACTTCGGTTTACACTCCCACCCGCGCACGGAGGCGCACCGCCATGCCTACTCCCAAACCGGCATTTCCACTCTGGGTGATCCTCGGCGGGTCGGCGCTTGTGCTGGCCTACCTGCCCACCCTGTCCGCCCCGTTCGACTTCCTCGACGACGGCAACCTGGTGTACGCCGCCCCCGAAATGACCGCCGCCGATCACGTGCGGGTGTGGTGGGACAAGGTGCGGGCGAACGTCGAACACCTCGGCCCGTTCCGCCCGGTGCTCTGGGCGCACTGGGAATTGGCCGCCAACGTGTACGGCAACGACCCGCTGGCGTGGCGAACCGGGCGGCTGGTGTGGTGCGGCGTCGCGGCCGTCATGATGCTGTGGCTGATGCGGGAACTGCGGCTGCACCCGCTGGCGGCGGTGCTGGCGACGGCCGCCGCGATGTGGAACCCGTACCGCAACGACATCTGGACCAGCCTGACGCTCGCCGAAGGTGTGGCGATGCCCTACGCCCTGTTCGCGCTGGTGGCGGCACGCAAGGCGGCGACTGTGGAGCGGCGAACTTGGCTCTGGGATGTCGCGGCGGTGGTCGGGCTGCTGCTCGCGCTCGGGTGCAAGAACACGTTCGTCGCCCTCATCCCGCCGATGATCCTGCTCCGCACCTGGACGCCCGCCCTGCGCACCCGCGGGAAGGTGCTGACCGCCGCCGTGTACGCCGCGCCGGTGCTGCTGGCCGGCGCGCACTTCGTGTACGTGAAACTGAACCCCGGCCCGTGCCACTACGTCACCCCCGGCCCGAGTTGGGCGCAGGCGGGGCAGATCGCGTCGTGGCTGAAGGGGGCCGCCGGGGTGGACTACCTGGGCGTCGGCGTGCTGGCGGTGCTGGCAGTGGTGGGGTGGAGGTGGATGAAACGTAGGGGCACCCCTCGTGGGTGCCCAACCGACGACAAGGCACCCACAGACGACGGGGCACCCGCAAGGGGTGCACCTACGGTCTTGTTCGCCCTCGCCTTGCTCCTCTCCGGGTTCGTCGTCTACCTGCCGGTCGGCATCATGTGCGGGCGGTACACCATGCCGGCCGTGTGGGGGGCCGACGTGCTGCTGGCCGTGCTGCTCGGCCGGTTCCTCGCCGCCCCGCGGTCGTGGGTGAAGGCGGTGGCGTGGGTGCTGTTCGGCGTCGGGCTGGGGGCGGTGCTGGTGGCCGGTGTCGGACGGCAGGAGAAGCTGGCCGCCCGCTCGCGGATGTTGTGGCAGTTGCTCGACGCGGTCGAACGGGACGCCCCGCCGGGGGCCGTCGCCGAGTGGGTGAGCGGGTCGCCCGACGGCGGCGAACTGAACGCGGAAGAGGGCATTCACTTCTACTGGCACCTGCTCCACCGCGGGCGAGCCGACGTGCGGGTGCGGCTGATCGACACTGCCGGTCAGCCGGTACCGCGGGTGGAACTGTCGCCGCCGCCCGGCCCGACCCGCTACCGCATTTCCGCAACGCCTTCCGCCGAGCCGGGCTTGCGGACGACCGCCGACGTGCGGGCGCCGTACCACCTCGGCCGCCGCACGTTCGCCGGCGTGGTGCAACAGCCGGCCGCCCCCGACCCGCTGCCGTCCGGTCAGTGATGCGGCGGGTAAGACACGGTCGGCCGGGCGGGTACAATCCCCGTGTCATCTTCGACCGAGGGAACATCATGCGACGTGGACTCCTCCCCCTGTTGGCGGTGCTGGCGGTGGGGTGTGGCGGCAACTCCGGCACCTCCCCGCCGGCCGCCACCGACAAGGTGGAACTGACCGCCGTGACGGTGGCCGACCTGGACCAAGCCATCGCGTCTCACAGGGGCAAGGTGGTGCTCATCGACGCCTGGTTCCTCGGGTGAGGGCCGTGCCGGGCCAAGTTCCCGCACACGGTGCAGTTGCACCGCAAGTACGCCGCGGACGGACTGGTGGTGATGTCGCTGGACATCGAACAGGGGGAGTGGGAGCAGAAGGACAAAGTGCTGAAGTTCCTGACCGAGCAGGGGGCCACCTTCCCGAACTACATCTTCAAGGACCGCCCGCAGAAGGTGGACGACTGGACGGAGAAGTACGACGCCGCGTCCACCCCCGCTCTGGTGGCGTTCGACCGCCAGGGGAAGCGGGTGCTGGTGCCCGACTTGAAAACGACCGAGGATCAAGAGGCGTTCGTGAAGAGGTTACTGGGCAAGTGAACGGCAAAACCCAGGCCACCTGGCCTGGGCTTCTCGCGTTTCTGTCAGCGGTACTCAGCTCGGCTTGATGGACGAGCCGACGCTGCTGAACGTCTGGTTGCTGGCCGCCCCGATGGCGGTGATGGCGGCGATGCACACCACCACGATGAGGGCCAGCATGACGGCGTACTCGACCGCCGTCGGGCCGTCTTCACGCTTCAGGAACTCAACCACGTTCTTCAGGGTCGCCTTCATGTCACTCTCCGGAGATGGGTTTGCGAGTGGGCCACGGTTCCCGGAGACTTCTTCCGGGGAGGTCAGCCGCGGCCCCTCAACGACTGGTATCTAGGCCACACGTTGCGAGCATGCAAACCGCTACAAACCAAATTTCCAGATTAAGTCTTACGATGAAATCCTTTCACACAGACGCGACAACTCCGCCCCTGCCCCGCCACGCTTTTCCACCCGGATCGCAATCCCCGCACGCCATGTTTCCGCCCGGAAACGCAACACGCCGCCCATGTGGGCGGCGTGTGTGGGGGGAGGTGTTCGTGCCGACGGGTCAGCTCGGCTTGATGGTCGAGCCGACGCTGCTGAACGTCTGGTTGCTGGCCGCCCCGATGGCGGTGATGGCGGCGATGCACACCACCACGATGAGGGCCAGCATGACGGCGTACTCGACCGCCGTCGGGCCGTCTTCACGCTTCAGGAACTCGACCACGTTCTTCAGGGTGCCGCGCATGGGATGTCCTCGTTCGTAGAACATGCCGGTCGGCCGCGACGTGCGACACCGGCAGTGACGGTATGTAGCCCGGTGAACCGAACGCGGCGGAGGGGAATCCGCCGATCTGCGATTCGCCCGCCGCCGCTGCCCGATTCACCGACGACCCGCCCGCACCCCTGATCGGAACGCTTAACGATGTCGGATTCCTCCCCCACCCGCCACAGCCTGACCACCACCGCCGGCCCCGGCCGCGCCCCGAACCGCGCCATGCTCCGCGCCGTCGGCTTCCAGGACGACGACTTCGACAAGCCCATCGTCGGCGTGGCCAGCCTGTTCTCGGACATCACCCCGTGCAACGCCCACCTGGATCGCCTCGCCCGCAAGGGCATCGAGGGCGTCCGCGCCGCCGGCGGGGTGCCTCAGATTTTCGGCGCGCCCACCGTGTCCGACGGCATCGGCATGGGGCACCTGGGCATGCGGTACTCGCTGGTGTCCCGTGAAGTCATCGCCGACTGCATCGAGACCGTGTGCGGGTCGATGAACCACGATGGCGTGATCGCCTTCGGCGGGTGCGACAAGAACATGCCCGGCTGCGTGATGGCGATGGCCCGGCTGAACATCCCGAGCGTGTTCGTGTACGGCGGCAGCATCCTGCCCGGCCTCGGGCCGGACGGCGAGCCGCTCGACATCGTGAGCGCGTTCGAGGCGGTCGGGCAGTTTCAGGCGAAGAAGATCGACGCCGACCACCTGCACAAGATCGAGTGCGAGACGTGCCCCGGCCACGGCGCCTGCGGCGGCATGTACACCGCCAACACCATGTCCACCGCCATCGAGGCGATGGGCCTGAGCCTGCCCTACGACGCCAGCCACCCCGCCGTCAGTTCGGCGAAGGAGCGGGAGGCGTACATGGCCGGCAAGGCGCTCATGCACTGCATCACTCACAACATCCGCCCGCGGGATCTGATCACCCGCAAGTCGCTCGAAAACGCCTTCACCCTGGTGCTCGCCCTCGGCGGCAGCACGAACGCCGTGCTGCACCTGATGGCCATCGCCCGCGAGGCCGGGGTGCCGTGGACGCTGGCCGACTTCGACCGCCTGGGCGAGAAGGTGCCGCACCTGGCCGACCTGCGTCCGAGCGGCAAGTACGTCATGTACGACCTGTACCGCGTGGGCGGCACGCCGGCCATCCTCAAGGCACTGCTGGACGCCGGCTACCTGCACGGCGACTGCCCGACCGTGACCGGCCGCACGCTGGCCGAGAACATCGCCGACGTGAAGAGCGTGTACGCCAAGCCGCAAGACGTGGTGATGCCGCTGGACAAGCCGAAGTACCACAAGGGGCACATCGCCATCCTGAGCGGCAACCTGGCGCCCGAAGGGGCGGTGGCGAAGCTGAGCGGGCTGAAGGTGCGGAGCATCAGCGGCCCGGCGAAGGTGTTCGACGGCGAGGAGGCGTGCGCGAAGGCGATCAACGAGCGGAAGATCGTCGCCGGCGACATCGTGGTCATTCGCGGCGAGGGGCCGGTGGGCGGGCCGGGCATGCGGGAGATGCTGAGCATCACCGGGGCACTCACGGGGCAAGGGCTAGGCGAATCGGTGGGGCTGATTACCGACGGCCGGTTCAGCGGCGGCACGCACGGGATGGTCGTCGGACACGTCGCCCCGGAGGCGTGGGTGGGCGGGCCGATCGGGCTGTTGAAGGACGGGGACATCGTCACCATCGACGGCGACCGCAAGGCGCTGTCGGTGGACCTGACCGACGCGGAGTTGGCCGAGCGGGCGAAGGCGTGGACGAAACCGCCGCTGAAGGCCGACCGCGGCGTGCTGCTGAAGTACGCCAAGCTCGCCCGCAGCGCCAGCGAAGGCGCCACGACGGGGTGACGCTTTGTAGGGCGGGTCGAGCGGCCGGGGTATCGAACCACACACCCGGTCATCCGGCGGGGAAGACAATGGTTGAACCGGCCGCGACGCCCCGCCGGAATCACCCTCGCGG
>JANNDF010001146.1:0-8695 GCA_031387445.1 Planctomycetia bacterium | reverse complement strand
CGTCCGAGAAGCCGGGCGTCTTTGTCGTCTCAGAAATCACGTAGTCCCCGGTCGCTTCTCCACCGATTGCGAACCCGCCGAGCGCTAACCCGCCGACCGACACGCCGAAACTGAGCGCACTCCCGCCCACCGCCGCCAGCGCCCCGGCGGCCACGCCTCCGACGGCTACCAGCCCCACCCCCGCCGCTCCGCCGATGCCGACGACTCCGACCCCTGAGACGCCGCCGATCCCGATGACACCCATTCCCGTCACCCCGCCGACGGCGATGCCGCCGAACGCGGCCACGTCGCCGACCGCTATCCACCCCTTCGCCACCCGCTTCTTGCCGGTTACGGGGTCGCGCCCCGACACCACGTGCACCAGCGGCAGACCCAGGAACCTCGTCTTCGAGCGGAACTCGTAGCCGTTCCGTTTCGCCGGCACCGCCGGGGTGAATGCCGCGAGTTTCACCCCACTGAGCGCGGCTTTCAATTGCCCGGCGTTCTGGAACCGCTCGTTCGGATCCTTCGCCAGTGCCCGGATTACGATCTGATCCAGGCGGGCGTCGCCCCTCCCTTTTTCCGACGGGAGTGCGAACCGGCCGAGCGGCAACTCGCCGGTCAGCAACTCGTACAGCACCACGCCGACCGCGTACACGTCGGCCCGGTGGTCCACCTCGTTCGGCCGCTCCCACTGCTCCGGGGCCATGTAGTGCGGGGTGCCCATCGCCTGCTGCGTGCGGGTGAGCGTCACGTTTTTCGGGTCGGCCAGTTTCGCCAGCCCGAAGTCGGCGATCTTCACCCGCCCGGTCTGGTCGATGAGGATGTTCTCCGGTTTGATGTCGCGGTGGACGACTCCCGTGCGGTGGGCGAAATCGAGGGCGTCGCACACCTGGGGGATGACGGCCAGAGCTTCGGTCGTCGTCAGCAGCCGGTTCACCATCGCCTCGCGGAGGGTCACGCCGTCGATGTACTCCATCAGCAAGAACGGCAGACCGCCGGCCTCGCCACTCTCGTGGATGGTGACGATGTTCGGGTGATCGAGTTTGGCCATCGCGCGGGCCTCGCGGGCGAACCGCTCAGCGAACACCGGGTCTTCGTCGCCCCGCGGGGACTGCACGATCTTCAGGGCGACAACGCGGTCCAGTGCCGGTTGACGGGCCGTGTACACCGCCCCCATGCCGCCCACCCCGATCAGTTCCAACACTTCCAGGTGCGGGAAGAACTCGTTCACCTCGGCGGCCGTTGGCGGCTCAATGGGCGACACCCCCCGCCGCAGCCTCGTGCTCGACGGCGACGGCATCGCCCCGCGGATCAGGCACCTCGGGCACAAGCCGTGCGGCGAGTCGGCCGGGATCGGGATGAGACAGGTGGGGCAGTCGCCGCGCACCCGCGTCGGGTCGGGAGTGAGTAACAGCGGGGCGACGACGGGAGTGGATCCGGGTTGCGCCGCCAATGCCTTCAACCGAGTCCACCGCCACCACACCACGCCGATGTGGAACGCACTGCCACAGAGCTTCGCCAGGTCGTGCTTCTGCGTCACGACGTCCACCACCACGGCGACCGCCACGCCGCCGAGGAAGATGAGCGCCCCGGACTTCGAGAAGACGAACCGCCAGAAGGACACCGGCGGCTGACCCGCCGGCCGCGGGGTGTTCGTCTTCGGCAACGTCAGCCACAAAAGGACGCCGCCGGCCGCGAGCGGAATGAGCGTGACGAACCCCCACTCCCGCTCCGCGTCCCCACTCCGGGCGGCGATCAGTACCCCGAGGACTCCGATGCCAAAACAGGTGATTGCCAGCACCAGCAGCAAGCGCCTCCACCACTTCGGCGTCTGGCTCGACACCACGGGACGGGCACCCCACCACTGCGGGAATGCCCACCGGCTGAGGGCGATGGTGGCAACCGTCGCGGCGCCGAGTGCCAACAGTAACGGTGCGGCAATGAGGAGCGGCGGGGACTCGCCTTCCCGAAAGAGGTAAAGGGTACCGACGACGCCTAGAACGAACAGTACGACCGGAACCAGAAGCATGACCGCCGGGCGGATCGGCCTCGGCCACCACCGTGCGGCCCGGACCACCAGCACTCCCCCGCCGATGAGCAACCCCAGGACGGTGAGCGCGATTAGTGGGAACAGGCAGATGAAGGACCAACCGAGGGAAGCGTCGGCGTTCATGGCTCACCCGTGGGGTGGGAAGTGGTTCTCACCCCTGTATGAAGCGGGCCGCGGGAAAGGTTACAGGGAAAATGGTCGCCGTACTGTAGCCGGGGTCTGTGACCCCGGTCAGACCGGCCTCACAGAGGCCGGCTAAAAGGCCGGCTCTCACCCCAGCGCGGCGAACAGGTCGCGGATTTCGTCATCCACGTCGGCCGGCGCGTCCACCGTCTCGGCGATGACCGCCCGCAGCTTGTCGCGGTAGCGTTGCCGCAGGCGATGCACGGCCACCTTCACCGCACCTTCCGTCAGGCCGAGTTTCACGCCCAACTCGCGGTACGCCACGCCGTCGCCGGTGAGAGTGCCCTTCAGCGCATCGAACAGCTTCGCTTTGCCACCCTCCGCATACTCTGCCCGCAGTTCACCCAGCGTTTGGTCGAGCAGGGTCATCGCCCACCGTCGCTCGAACTCCGCTTCCGGTGTCACTCGATCCGCCGGCTCACGGGTGAACCGCTCCTCGCCGAGTCGGAAGTCGATGGGCAACGGTTGCACGCCACCGCCCCGCTTCGCTGCGGTGTCGTGGTCGTGCTGGTTCGCCAGGAAGTGTTGACACGCGGACAGCAAGAAGGTGCGGAACCGTCCGCGGGCGGGGTCGGCGGCGGCGATGTCGTTCTTCTCCAGCAAGCGGGCGAAGAACGCTTGCGTCAGGTCTTCGGCCTTGTGCTGGTCTTGCGTGCGTCGGCGGACGTGGGCGTAAACGGGATACCAGTAGAGTCGGCACAGGTCGGCGAGCGCCTGCGAGCGAACCGCACCGGCGGCCTCACCGGCGGCAGCGACCAGACTCCAACGGGTGGTACGGAACATGAGGAGATGATACCGCCCGACCGGTCACGGCGGCGGGTGGAACGCCCAGAGGCGAACGGTGTTCGAGTTGGCACTGGCGGCGAAGCGGGTCCGGTCCGGGGAGATGGCGGCCGCATACAGATGGCGGTCGTCGGCCGGCGGGCCGCCCGGCACCTCCGCACCATCGGCGGCCCACAACTTTAGCATCGGCTGGACCCCCGACCAGGCTTTCGGCGGGGCGGCAACGGTCAGTAGGCGGCCCCCCGACACCGGCACCACCCGCTCGACATACCCGGCGTGGGCTTCAATCACCCGCAGGCACTCGCCGGTGACCGTGTCCCACACCCGAACGGTGCCGTCGAACCCGGCCGAGTAGAGGTTCCGGCCGTCGGGCGAGAAGGAGATGCTCCGCACCGGTTTGGTGTGCCCAGTCAGGGTGAGCCGCTCGGTGGCCGTGGCGGCATCCCACAGGTGGATGACGCCGGGGCCCTCGAAGTCGTTCTCGATCCCCCCGCCCGCCGCGACCACCGACTCGTCGGGGGAGAGCGCGGCCACCCAGATGTACCCGCCGGCGGTATAGCTGGTGAGCCGGGTGGCGGTCTTCACATCCCACACCTCCACCATCCCCACCCCGGCCAGCAGGAGTCGCCGTTCGTCGGCGGTCGGCCGCACGGTCCACAGACACGAGTGCGGGAGGTCGATCACCCGCTCCGCCCGGCCACTTTCGGGGTCGATCACGAACACTCCCATGTCCCGACCGGCAGCGTACACCCGCCCGCTCGCCCCGACCGCACAAGCGAGGGCAGCGGTGTCGGCCTTCAGCAGGGTGGAGTGCAGGTGCCGGCCGGTGTTCACGTCCCACACATGCGCCCGCCCATCCCAGTCCACCCCCACCAGATAGCGGCCGTCCGGGGTGAAAACCAGATCGTTAACCGGGGCTTCATTGCCTACGAGCCACTGACACTCCCCCGCCCACGGTTCGGCCGACGGGACTACGTCAGCCGGGCGGGTGGTGAGGGTCACACCCAGGGCGACGACCGCGGCAGCCACAAGGACGGTCACCCCAACAGCCAGCCACTTCACCCGCCCCCACCGGCGGGCAGTGGTCCGGCGGGACTCGCCCTCGGACCATTCCGTTGTGGGCGGGTGGCCGGTACGAATATTCAAGGTCTTCTGCGAGTCGATCAGGCCGAAAACGGGTGTGGCGGGCGGGCACCACGGGGCGAGTGCGTCAATCACCGCATGGCACGTCTGGAACCGTTCGCCCGACCGCTTGGCCAGCATCCGGTCGACCACCCTCGCCAGCGCCGGGGGCACGGTCGGAGCGACCTCCTCGAGAAGCGGCGGGGCGGCCGACTGGTGTTGGGCGACTTTCTCCGCGGCGGAACCGAGGAACGGCAACCGGCCGGCGAGCAGGGCGAACAGCAGAACGCCCAGGTTATAGATGTCCGACCGCCCGTCCACCGAAATGCCGACGCACTGCTCGGGCGACAGGTAGTCGATGGTGCCGCAGATGGTCGCGTCGGCGGCCTGTTCGGTCAGGCGGTCTTCGCCGCGGTCGAGGGCGCGGGCCAGCCCCATGTCAAGCACCTTCACCCCGCCGTCGGGGGTGACCATCAGGTTGAGCGGCTTCACGTCTCGGTGGACGATGCCGCGGGCGTGGGCGTGGGCCAGCCCGAGCGCCACCTGGGTGACGACGTGGACGGCGGCCGGCACGTCCAACCGACCGCGGGTGTCCATCAGCCGTTGGAGCGTCACCCCCGGCACGAACTCCATCACCAGATACGGCACGCCGTTCGACAGGCCGAAGTCGTACAGTTTGACGATGTTCGGGTGGTCGAGTGCGGCCGCCGACCGCGCCTCCCGGCGGAACCGCTCGGCCACCAACGGGTCGTCGCCAGCGTTCCGCTGCACCTTCACCGCCACCTGCCGCCGCAGGTCGGTGTGTTCGCCCAGGTACACACTCCCACCCCCGCCCTTCCCCAACGGGCGGAGCAGGCGGTACTTGCCGAGCACCAGCCGCCGCCCCTTGCCGGCCAAAATCATTCGCCCCTGGTAACGGGTACACAAGCCCGCACGGACGAGATGTTTCACCAGTTCGGTGGGGGAGTCGGGCAGCGGACGCTCGGCGGAGTACGACCCGGTCAGCCTGGACTGGTCGCACAAGCCGAGCGCGAGCACCTGCGCGAGCAGTTCGACGGTGGTGGCGGGCGTTGCCATTGGGAGTGCGGTCGATGTGGCGTGCTGTGAATATAGGCCGGCGGGAGAGACGAGAAACGGCCGGGAGCATGGCGGGAAATCGATTTACCGAAGTTTCAGGCGCGGTTGTGCGGTCAGCGGAATTGTGGAGGCGGAGCGTAAAGCAGCACAGGCCCGACCGAGGAGGGGGGCGCCAGTGGCACTGGCACCCACCCGCTCGATCGGGCCTCTGTCAAACGCACCGGTCACTGCGTTCCCGGTTGCAGCCGGCGTCACGCCTTGATCATGTCTTTGACTGTCATGCCGGACGGGATCATGGGCAGCACGTGCTCGTGGTGCGGCACCATCACGTTCAGGACGAACGCGGCCGGCGACTCGATCATCTCGATCAGCGCCGCGTCCAGGTCGGCCTTGTCGGTCACGGTGCGGGCGGGGATGCCGAACCCGGCGGCCACGCCGGCGAAGTCGGGGTACGGGGCCTTCCCCTCGCCCGCGCCCAGGTAGGTGTGCCCGCGGTTGCTGCCGAAGAAGCGGTCTTCCCACTGCACCACCATGCCCAGGTGCTGGTTGTTGAGCAGCAGAACCTTGGCGGGAATGTTCTCAGTGTGACAGCAGGCGAGTTCCTGGATATTCATCAGGAAGCTGCCGTCGCCGTCGATGTCAACGGACAGGTGGTCCGGGTGGGCCACCTTCGCGCCCATCGACGCCGGCAGGCCGAACCCCATCGTCCCCAGTCCGCCGCTCGTCACCCACTTCCGCGGGTGGATTTGCGGGAAGTACTGGGCCGCCCACATCTGGTGCTGGCCGACCCCTGTGCTGATGATCGTCTTGTCCAGCATCCCGCGATCTTTCAGCAGCTTGTGCAGCCGGCTGATGGCGTACTGCGGGATGATGGTGTTCGGGGCGTGCGGCGGCACGGCCATCGGAAACTCGCTCCGCCAGGAGTCGATCTGCCGCAACCAGTCGGTGTACCGCCCGGGGCCGATCAGGTCGGCGTACTGGTCTTCCGTCAGCATCGCGTTCATGTCGGCCAGGGCCGTCCGCAGGTCGCCGTGGACGGGCACGTGGGCGTACTTGTTCTTGTGGATTTCGCTGGCGTCCACGTCGATGTGGACGATCTTCCCGTGCTTGCAGAACTCGCTCAGTTTGCCCGTCACGCGGTCGTCGAACCGGACCCCGAAGGCGAGCAGCAGGTCGGCGTCGTTCACCGCGTAGTTGCTGTACACGGTGCCGTGCATGCCCAGCATGTCCAGGCTCAGGTAGTGGCCAGCCGGGAAGGTGCCCAGCCCGTGCAGGGTCATAGCCACCGGAATGCCCAGAGCGGTGGCGAACGCCCGCAGTTCGTCGGCCGCGCCGCTGTGGATGGCCCCGCCGCCGACGTACAGCACCGGCTTCTTGCTCCCGCGAACGGCCCGCAGCACGGCCTCCAGTTCAGGTCGCGGGGCACGGCGGTACGGGCGGTAGCCGGGCAGGTCCATCGCCACATCCCAGTCCGGCACCACCTTCTTCATCTGCACGTCCTTGCACACGTCGATGATGATCGGCCCCGGCCGGCCGGAGGTGGCGATGTGGAACGCCTCCTTCATGATGCGGGCCACGTCCTCGACCCGCGTCACCAGGTAGTGGTGCTTGGTGATGCCGCGGCAGATCTCCACCATCGGCGTCTCTTGGAAGGCGTCGTTCCCCAGCACGTTGGTGGACACCTGCCCGGTGATGGCGATGACCGGCACGCTGTCCATCTTGGCGTCGGCCAGGATGGTGACGAAGTTGGTGGCCCCCGGCCCGCTGGTGCTCATGCACACGCCCACCTTGCCGGTGGTGCGGGCGTACCCGTGGGCCATGAACCCGCCCCCCTGCTCGTGCCGCGGCAGGATGGTGCGGAGCTTGTCCGTCACTTTGGTGAGCGACTGGTGGATCGGCATGCTCGCCCCGCCCGGGTAGGCGAACACGGTGTCCACGCCGTGGCGGATGAGGCTCTGAACGAGGATGTCGGCCCCGCTCATCTCGGCGGGGGTGGCGGTCGGTTCACCCATGACGGACTCAAACCTCGGGGGGCGGCTCGGGGAGTAGCTTGCGCGCGAGAGAAGACCTCGCGGGGGAAATGATACGGCACACCGGCCATCGCTGACAGGCACTTTCCGGCGAAGATTCGACGCATCCGGCCGCGGTGACGGACTCGGCGGCGGTCGCCCCGTAACGGGATCCCGTTTCCACTGGCGTCGCCACTTACGGGTGGTTAAAATTCAAACATCTCACCTGTCGGCTGCCTTCATCTCGCACGGCGGCCGCCAGGCCGGCATCCGCTCACCCCCGAGCGGCATCTCCTCTTTGTCGGAGTCCTCTCATGCCCACTCCGTCGGTTCGCCGGTCGGCGTTCACGCTGATCGAACTGCTGGTGGTGATTGCCATCATTGCCATCCTCATCGGCCTGCTCCTGCCCGCCGTCCAGAAGGTGCGCGAGGCCGCCGCCCGCATGAGCTGTAGCAACAACCTGAAGCAACTCGGCCTGGCCTACCACAACTACGAGAGCGCCTACGGCCGGTTGCCGGCGTGGGGGTTCGACTTCCCCACCAACCCGCGGGCGGCCAACCCGTACGGGGCACAGCGGCAGGGGTTCACCAGCATCACAATGGCCGTCGAGAACGTGGAACAGGAGAACCTGGCCCGCATGGTGAACCGGCAGATCAGCATCCTCGACCCGCTCAACCTGCCGCCGCCGGCACCTGGGGCGAGCAACCAGGCCGGCCGCACGCCGGTGAAAGTGTTCGTCTGCCCCTCCACCCCGAACGGCATGGAGCTGGCCAACTATGACATGGTCATGAACGGCGACTACGGCTTCCCGCTCGGCAACCGGTACAGCCGCACCGACTACTGGCCGTACACCGGAATCGACCCGGCGGCCGTCACCCGCTGTGGTGCAACACAAACGCCCGCGGCCAACGCCGATTCGAGCGGCGCACTGAGTGTCGGCACGGCCAGCCGCGGGCGTGGCGTCGGGCCGAACCAGGGCAACCCGTTCACGGCCATCACCGACGGCACGAGCAACACCATGCTGCTCGGCGAGATCGCCGGCCGCGGGCTGAACATCTACTTCCGGGGCCGGTCGGTCATGGCGGTGCCGAACAACCGTTCAGGCATCACCCCACTCCCGGTCGTCGGGGTGGGCAACAGCATCGACATGTACTCGCGGGGCACGTGGGCGGACCAGAACGGCACGCCCATCCTGTACGGGCACAACGCCATGAGCGGCACTCAGGTGGGCGTCCTCGGGTGCGAGTTCGTGAACGTGACCAACTTGGTCAACCCGTACTCGTTCCACACCGGCGGGTTCAACGCCGTGCGGTGCGACGGGTCGGTGCAGTTCGTCCGCCAGTCGGTGTCGGCCCCGGCGCTGATGGCGTTCGTCACCCGCGCGGGCGGCGAGGTGCTGTCGGTGGACAACTGACGAACGGGTGGCTAACGGGCGCGCGGGCGGGGTTACGCCCCCGCCCGCGTTCGTTTTCAGTAAGCCTCGGCACC
>JANNDF010001094.1:0-2592 GCA_031387445.1 Planctomycetia bacterium | reverse complement strand
GCCTGCGGCTCGCTCCGACCTGGGCTGACAGAATCCGGCCTTTCAGGCCGAAGGCATGTCGGTGGCATTGGGGATATGGCCGAAGACTTGTAGGCCACTTGGTTCACCGGCCACCAGCCACCGGCCGTCCTCCGAGAACCCAGCCCACAGCCAAGAACTGGCAGCGGATAGGCGAATGCTTTCGATCCGTTGCCGGATTTCACGCTCGTTGGGGTCGGTGATCAACAGGACTCCATCCGCGTCCGCCACTATCCTGTCGCCGCAAGGGTGGTCACAAAGCGTGATGTCGCCCCCGTCGGGGCCGTAGATCATGTGCCGTTCGCCCTGCCAAACCAACCACCCGGTTTTCTCATCCGCCAGCGCGGTGAGGGTTTCGGCGGGTGCCAGTCGCTGAACCTGAAGGGGATCGAGTTTCACGCGCACCAATTCATCCGGCATGAAGACGAACAGCACGTCACGTCGCGGGAATGTGAAGCCGCTGATGGGGCCATCCAAGCCGGGCAAGTGCAGGCGAAGCCACATACAACTCGCTCCGCAGGGGAATCGAAGCGGTTTACATTTGCCGTGGGTCGGCGCGACGAGGGCCGTCGCTGGACCCACCACACCGAACCGCCTCACGCTCCCCCGAAGGCGAGCGTCGGGTTGCCGTCGCCTTCGGGCACGCGCTTGGCCTCGGGTGGTTCTTCGGGCGCTCCCTTCCGCAACAGGCGGTGGACCTCGTCGCGGTCGAGTTCCTCGTGGACGATGAGCGCGCCGGCCAACTTGTCCAGGTCGTCGCGGTTGCGGGCCATCAGGTCGGTCGCCCGCGTCATCGCCTCGGTCACGATCCGCTGCACTTCCTCATCGATGATGCGGGCGGTGCCCTCGCTGAAATCGCGGCTCTCGCCGATCTCCTTGCCCAGGAACACGTGGTCGTCGTGCTGGCGGTAGTGCACCGGGCCGAGGCGGTCGCTCATGCCGAACTGGGTGACCAGTGCCCGCGCCACCCGGGTGGCCTGGCGGATGTCGCTGATCGCTCCGGACAGCGGCTCGCCGAACACCAGGTTGTCGGACGCCCGCCCGCCCAGGATGACCACCAGTTGGGCCATGAACTCGCTCAACGAGCGGTCGATGCGGTCCTCGTCCGGGCTGAACAGCGTCACGCCCCCGGTGCGGCCCCGCGGGATGATGCTCACCCGGTCGATGGGGTCGGCCTTCGGCTCCAGGTACGCGCACAGGGCGTGCCCGGCCTCGTGGTACGCCGTCCGCCGCTTCTCCTCCTCGCTGAACAGTTCCTCCCGCTTGGCCCCCAGCCGCACGCGGTCCAGCGCCGCGTCGAAGTCGTCCTGGTCGAGGCGGTTCTTGCCCTCGCGGGTGGCGTGCAGGGCGGCCTCGTTGCAGATGTTCTTCAGGTCGGCCCCGCTCATGCCGATGGTCGCCCGCGCCACCCGCTCCAGGTTCAGCGCCTCGTCCAGCGGCTTGGTGCGGGTGTGAACCTTCAGCACGGCCAGCCGCCCCTGCCACGTCGGGCGGTCCACGGTCACTTGCCGGTCGAACCGGCCCGGTCGGGTGAGGGCGGCGTCGAGCACGTCGGGGCGGTTGGTGGCGGCCAGCACGATGACCGTCTCGTTCGGGTGGAAGCCGTCCATCTCGCCGAGGATCTGGTTGAGCGTCTGCTCCCGCTCGTCGCTGCCGCCGCCGACGCCGGTCCCCCGCATCCGCCCGACGGCGTCGATCTCGTCGATGAACACCACGCACGGGGCGTTGTCCTTCGCCGTGCGGAACAGGTCGCGGACCCGCCCGGCCCCGACGCCGACGAACATCTGGATGAACTCCGACCCGTTCACGCTGTAGAACGGCACGTTCGCCTCGCCGGCCACCGCCCGCCCGAGGAGCGTCTTGCCCGTCCCCGGCGGGCCGATGAGCAGCACCCCCTTCGGCACTTGGGCGCCGAGGCGGGTGAACTTGTCCGGGTTCCGCAGGAAGTCCACGATCTCTTGCAGCTCCCGCTTCACCCCCTCCATGCCGGCCACGTCGTCGAACGTGATCCGCCCCCGGTTGCCCTTGTCGTACTTGCGGGCCGGGCTGCGGGTGAACGCCGCCGCGAACCCCCCGCCGTTCGCCTCCCGCAGTCGCGGCAGCAGCACGAGCAGGAAGAAGGCGATGAACCCGGCGAACAGCATGCCGGTGAGCACCAGCGGGGCGAGGAACTGCGGCGGCTCTTGGTCGGCCGAGATCTGCACCGGCGGGGTGGTGTCGGTCGGGTCGGCCGCTTTCCGCCGGGCCAGGGCCGCCTTGTCGTCGTTCTCCACCTTCGTCTTGATCGGGGTGGTGTCGTTCAGCGGGGGCAGGTTGACGGCGAACTTGCCGCCGGTCAGGTTGAGCGCCTTCACCTCCTCCGCCTGCTGGTCCCGCACCTCCCCGCGGAGGGTCGTCTTGCCCTCGAACACCACCCGCTTCACCTGCCCCTGCTCGGCCAGGCGGTCGAAATCGGTGAGGGTGATCGCCTTCACCGCGTCCATGGCGAAGTACAGGGTGAGGGCGAGGAGCAGGGCGGCGGCGGCCACCCACCACAGGTACGCGGGCACGGCCGCCCGCTTCCGCGGCGGGGGC
>JANNDF010001089.1:0-1497 GCA_031387445.1 Planctomycetia bacterium | reverse complement strand
GTTCGAGCGGCAGGTCGAGCACGATCTTGCAGAACCCGCGAAAGATTGCCCCCGTCACCTTCAACAACCCCGGTTCCGGGACACCCGTGCGGGCACCGGCGACGAGGTCGGGCGTTCGCGGCTTCCACTCGTCGGTCGCCGGGTCGGGGAACTCGCCGGGCGTGTCGATGCGTTCGAGCAGCTTGGCCAGGTCGGCCGGCGTGTACGGGTAATCGTCGGCGGTGAGCAACACGAGTCGGTGTTTCAGTTCCGGTAACGCCGTTCGCACGCACGCCCCGTAACCCTTTGGCAGTTCGTGCCGCAGCACGGTCACGCCGTCGCGGTCGGGCACGGTCACCCCGTCGGCCACGGCCACCAGTTCCCACGCCCGCCCGCACTTCGGCAGGTGGCTCGTCCAGGCGGAGAGCAGGGGCGCCGGGTCGGTGGCGGTGCGGAGCGGCAGGACGACCGAAACGCCGTCGCGGGTGGGGGCAGTCATGCGGGGATTGTATGGCAACACAGGCGGGGACGCCTGTGCCACCCGCCGGCCTGTGTTCAGCCAATTTGGAACCCCATCAGCGGTCGGGTCGTCATAAGATGCGGATGTGTCCCACTCTCCGGAGAGACTCATGAAGGTTCGGATCCTGCTGGCCGCCCTGCTCGGGGCGTGCGTACTGCCCCTACTGTTCGCGGCCGACGAGAAGAAGGCGAGCGACAAAGACATCGCCGCGGCGAAGGAAGAGTTGGGTAAGATCAGCGACTTCGTCGGCCCGTGGACGGTGAACGCCGAGGACGCCGCGAAGAAGCCGGTGGGAAAGGAGAAGTGGGACTGGTCGTGGAAGTTCGGCAAGGACGGCATGCCCACCCTGGCGGCGAAGGTGGCCGACTCGAAGACGTTCTCCGAGGTGGTGGTGGCGAATGACGCCAAGGCGAAGGGGTACAAGGTGCTGGTGAAGGACGCGAAGGGGGCCGAGCAGCAGTACGCCGGCACGGTGGACAAGAAGGGCATCTTCGTGCTCACCCGCACCGACGCCAAGACGAGCGACGTTCACACGGTCAAGATCAGCACCGCCGCCGAGGGCATCCGCCTGAACGTGATCTACGAAGTGCAAACGGGCGGGAAGGGGGTGGCCAGCACCACCTACAAGGCGGCCGGGAACAAGGACGGGGAGAGCATCGCTGGTGGGGCGAAGAAGGCCGAGTGCATCGTGACGGGCGGGGCGGCCACCATCAGCGTGAACGTCGGCGGCAAGGAGTACAAGGTGTGCTGCTCCGGCTGCGCCGACGAGCTGAAAACCAACCCGGACAAGTACATCAAGAAGAAGTGAGGAGGTGCCGCCTGCCGGGCGGCACAGGAGGCTGGCTCATGGTCATCGCCGTGCGGTGCCCGGAAGAGAAGTGCCGCAAGTACCAACTGGTAGAAGATGCCGACCGCGGGAAGGTGGTGGCCTGCCTGATCTGCAAGGCGTCCATCCGCGTGCCTGCAGCCGGAGCGTCTCCGTCGCCGCCACCGCCGCC
>JANNDF010001082.1:0-12081 GCA_031387445.1 Planctomycetia bacterium | reverse complement strand
CGTAGGGTGGGTCCAGCGGGCGCGTCGCCCGCGCCGACCCACGCAATTCTGCCCCCGTGGATCGGCGCGGGCGACGCGCCCGCTGGACCCACCCTACAAAGATGACCATGAACGTCGTCTCGCCCAAGAAGCTGATCGAAGTGGCCCTCCCGCTCGACGCCATCAACGCGGCCGCGGCGAAAGAAAAGAGCATCCGGCACGGGCACCCGTCCACCCTGCACCTGTGGTGGGCACGACGGCCACTGGCGGCGGCGCGGGCGGTCATCTTCGGCCAACTCGTCCACGACCCCGAAGACCTGTGGAGGTGCCAGAACCCCGGAAAGGAACCAGTTTCGCAGCACAAGTCGCACTGGACGAAGCGGCGGGGCGAGTTGTTCAAGATCATCGAAGACCTCGTGAAGTGGGAGAACACCACCAACGAAGCGGTGCTCGAACCGGCCCGCGAGGCCATCCGTGAGAGCTGGCTGCAAACGTGCGAGTTGAACAAGAACCACCCGCAGGCGAAGGAACTCTTCAACCCGGCCAAGATGCCCGGCCTGCACGACCCGTTCGCCGGCGGCGGGGCTATCCCGCTCGAAGCGCAGCGGCTGGGGTTGGAAGCGCACGCCTCCGACCTGAACCCCGTCGCCGTGCTCATCAACAAGGCGATGATCGAAATCCCGCCCAAGTTCGCCGGCAAGCCGCCGGTGTCGATGGAGGTGGAGCGGGCGTCCCGCCCGCTGAAGCGGGCTGGTAAGACCCCCTCCCTCCCCGGCACCGAAGGCAACTGGCGTGGGGCCGCCGGTCTCGCCGCCGACGTTCGCTTCTACGGCGCGTGGATGCGGGACGAAGCGTTCAAGCGGATCGGCCACCTCTACCCGAAGGTGCTCGTCACGGCGGCGATGGCGAAGGACCGCGACGACCTGACGCCGTATGTGGGCGAGAAGCTGACGGTGATTGCGTGGCTTTGGGCGCGGACTGTAAAGAGTCCGAACCCGGCGTTCGCCACCGTGGACGTGCCGCTCGCCAGCACCTTCATCCTCAGCAGCAAGGAGGTCAAGCAAAGCTACGTTCAGCCCGTCATCGAGAACGGCACCTACCGCTTCAGGGTGAAGACGGGCACCCCGCCGCAGTCGGCCAAGCTAGGCACGCGAGCGGGAAAAGCGCAGGATTTCCGCTGCGTGATGAGTCAGATCGTGGTGAGTCGGGATTATGTGCAAAAAGAAGGGAAAGCAGGCAGAATTGGAATCAAACTAATGGCGATCGTCGCAGAGGGAAAAGCAGGTCGCGTTTACCTCGATCCGGATGAAGAGCATTCGGCGATTGCAGAATCAGTTGCAAATTCGGAGCGAGTCGCGGATGCACGCGCCACCTTTCTTTCCGGAGCTACTCCGACACGCGCCATGATTACGGGAGGTGTTTGCTCGGCTTACGGGCTGACAACTTGGGGGCACCTTTTCACCGCGCGGCAGTTGGTAGTGCTGACCACGCTTAGCGACCTGGTGGGCGAGGCGCGGGAGTTGGTGTGCGAACAAGCCATCATCGCCGGCCTGCCGGACGACCGTCGCGGCCTCGACGCTGGCGGCACCGGAGCCGCCGCGTATGCAGAGGCGGTGAGCGTGTACTTGGCGCTGGGGGTAAGCAAAGAAACGGTGTCGCTGGTTTCGCTCGCTCGTTGGCGGGCGGGTGAAGGCAAATCCGCACCAGCCTTCGGGCGGCAAGCAATTCCGATGGTTTGGGACTTCGCGGACCTCAACCCCTTTGCCGGGGCTGGTGGTGACTTTGTGGGCATTTTGGATGGTATCGAGAAGATGCTGTTGGCATCACCCAACACAACAGTGGGAACTGCATGCCAAGTGGACGCGCAGCAGCAGGAAATTTCGCAAGGGAAGTTGATCTCCACCGATCCGCCTTACTACGACAACATTGGCTACGCCGTTCTCTCCGAATATTTCTATGCGTGGCTCCGCCACACGCTGCGCGCTTCATTTTCTAGCTTATTTGTCACGATTTCGGTTCCGATGGCGGAAGAGTTGGTTGCAAGCCCATATCGCCATGGCAGCAAGGAGAAGGCAGAAGATTTCTTCCTTGGTGGCATGACTCAGGCCATGCACAAGCTCGCCATTCAAGCTCATCCCGCCGCCCCCATCACCATCTACTACGCCTTCAAGCAGTCCGAAACGGAGAGCGAGGGCACCAATAGCACCGGTTGGGAAACCTTCCTCGAGGCAGTGTTAAAGGCAGGCTTGGGCATCACTGGCACTTGGCCGATGCGAACGGAGAACGCAACCCGCTTAGTCGGTTCCGGCACCAACGCCCTCGCCTCGTCGATCATCCTCGTTTGCCGGCCGCGGTTGGCCACCGCCGGCACAGCGTCGCGGCGGCAGTTCGTCCGCGAGTTGAACGCCGCCCTGCCGCTCGCCCTGGACGCCATGACCCGAGAGAGCGAGGGGTTGCACTCGCCGGTCGCCCCGGTGGACTTGTCGCAGGCGATCATCGGGCCGGGCATGGCCATCTTCAGCCGGTACGAGGCGGTGCTCGAAGCGGACGGCACGCCGATGACAGTGAAGCAGGCGCTCCAGCTCATCAACAAGTTCCTCACCGAAGGGGACTTCGACGCCGACACGCAGTTCTGCCTGCACTGGTTCGAGCAGTACGGGTGGGAGGCCGGACCGTTCGGCACTGCGGACACCCTGGCACGAGCGAAGGGCACCGCCGTAAGTGGTGTTCAACAGGCCGGGGTGATCGAGAGCGGCGGCGGGAGCGTGCGACTGCTGCGGTGGAAGGAGTACCCGACCGACTGGGACCCGGCGAAGGACACGCGGCTGCCGGTGTGGGAGGCGCTGCACCAGCTCATCCGGGCGGTGAACACTGACGGGGAGAGTGCGGCCGGGCGGCTGTACGCGGGGGTGGCGGGGAAGGCGGAGGCGGCGCGGCAGTTGGCGTACCGGCTGTACACGCTGTGCGAGCGGAAGGGGTGGGCGGCGGACGCACGGGCATACGATGAGGTGGTGACGGGGTGGGCGGGCATCGAGACGGCCGCGGCGAGCGTGCCGCCCCCGCCGAAGCCGAAGGGCACACCGGACCTGCCGTATCAGAAGGAGGAGTGATGCTCAGGCAACTCCACTTGAAGAACTTCACCGTGTTCGGGGACGCCGTGTTCCCGTTCGCGGCCGGGCTGAACGTCATTGTGGGGGAGAACGGGGCGGGGAAGTCGCATGTGCTGAAGGCGGCGTACACGGTGGCGGCGGTGAGCGCGTGGGGGGCGAAGGATTCGGGTTCGGAGACGCCGACGAAGAGCTACCTGGAAACCACGATTGCGAAGAAGTTGCGGGGGGTGTTCCGGCCGGACGCGGTCGGCCGGCTGGCCCGCCGGCAGGCGGGGCGGAGCCGGTGCGAGGTGGAGGTGCGGTTCAAGGTGAAGTCGCTCCGGCTGGGGTTCTCGTTCAACACGTCGAGCAAGACGGAGGTGAGCGTTGACGTGTGCCCGACGCAGTGGGAGGGGGAGCCGCCGGTGTTCCTGCCGACGCGGGAGTTGCTCACCATTTACCCCGGCTTCGTGTCGCTGTACGAGGTGTCGGCGTTGAAGTTCGAGGAGACGTGGAAGGACACCTGCGTGCTGCTGGGCGCTCCGCTGGCGCGGGGGAAGCGGCTGACCGAGATCAACCAGTTGTTGCAGCCGCTGGAGGAGCAGTTGGGCGGGAAGGTGGTGCTGGACGGGGACGACTTCTACCTGAAAACCGAGTCGGGCAACATCGAAGCCTACTTGGTGGCGGAAGGGCACCGCAAGCTGGCGATGATCGCGCGGCTGATCGCCACCGGGTCGCTGATCGGCACCGGGTCGCTGTTCTGGGACGAGCCGGAGGCGAACCTGAACCCGAAGGTCATCAAGCGGGTGGCGCGGACCATTTTGCAGTTGTGCCGGTCGGGGGTTCAGGTGTTCGTGGCGACGCACAGCCTGTTCCTGATGCGGGAGCTGGACATCCTGTTGCGGACGGAGTTCGAGGGGGTGGACACCCGCTTCTTCGGGCTGCATCCGGGGGAGGACGGGGTGGTGGTGCAGCAGGGGGAGAGCATCGAAGAGATCGACCCCATCGACGCGCTGGACGAGGATCTCGACCAGTCCGGGCGGTACATGGCGGCGGAGGACGCCTCATGACTACCGTCACCGAGGGGGCGCTCGCCTTTCGTTTCCCGAACCAGTGGCGGGTCGGGAAGTATGACGAGTGGGTGTACTACCTGGGCCATTTCCAGAACGTTTGCCGCGGGGCGAAAGGGGTGGACGTGGTGGCCGTCGCCCCGAACGGGTGCCTGTGGCTGATCGAGATCAAGGACTACCGGGCCGGCCCGCGGGACAACCCGCTCGATCTGGCCGACGAGTTCGCCCAGAAGGTGCGGGACACACTGGCCGGGATCGCCGCCGCTCGCGTCCGTGCGAACGACGCGGCGGAGAAAGAGACGGCGGATCGGGCGTGCGGGTGCAGCGACATCCGGGTGGTGCTGCACCTGGAGCAGCCGGCGAAGGGAACCCGCCTGCACCCCATCGAAGACGTGAGCAAACTGCTCCTGAAGTTGAAGCAGCGACTGAGGGCTATCGACCGTCACCCGAAGGTGGTGAGCGTGGCCGAGAGTTCCGGCTTGCGGTGGACCGTAACCGAGGTGAACCCATGACGACCCCATGGCGTGAGATCGCCGTCCCCCACGCCGACGTGCGGAAGGGGGAGTTCGTGCAGTCCGAGTTCGCGGCGGACATCACGGCGGTGCGGGCCGGTCGTGCCCCCCGCGAGTACCAGGACGCGGCGGCGTTCTTCGAGCGGACGTACGTCACCGAGGGGATGGGGCTGCTGCTCACGCAGGTGGCGGCGCGGCTGTGCGGGAAGGGCGGGGAGCCGGTGATTCAACTCCAGACGGCGTTCGGCGGGGGCAAGACGCACACCCTGCTGGCGGTACTGCACCTGGCCACTCGGGAGTGTGCGCTGTCGGAGTTGGTCGGCGTGCCGCTGCTGGTGGAGCGGGCCGGGCTGATGGACGTGCCGAAGGCGAAGGTGGCGGTGATCGACGGCACCGCCCACGCCCCCGCCCAGCCGTGGAAGCACGGGCGGACGGCGGTGCGGACCTTGTGGGGTGAGTTGGCGTGGCAACTCGGCGGGGCGGACGGGCTGGCGCTGGTGAAGGAGGCGGACGCGACGGGCACGTCGCCGGGCAAGGAGGTGCTGCGGGAACTGCTGGCGGCGCACGCCCCGTGCGTGGTGCTGCTGGACGAGCTGGTGGTCTACATCCGCCAGTTCGATGAGGGCAAGGCGTACAGCGGCGGGACGTATGACAGCAACCTGTCGTTCGTGCAGGCGCTGACGGAGGCGGCCAAACAGGTGCCGACCGCGGTGGTGCTGGGCAGCCTGCCGGACTCGCGACACGCGTCGAGCGGGGACCGCGGGGCGCGGGCGATCCTGGCGCTAGAACACATCTTCGGGCGGGTGCAGGCCATCTGGAAGCCGGTGACCTCGGAAGAGGGGTTCGAGATCGTCCGCCGGCGGCTGTTCGAGCCGATCCGGGACGAGGCGGGGCGGGACGCGGTGTGCCGGGCGTTCGCCGACGCCTACGCCGCGGAGGGGGCGAAGCTGCCGAGCGAGACGCACGAGGGGCAGTATCTGGAGCGGATGCGGCGGGCGTACCCGATCCACCCGGAAGTGTTCGACCGGCTCTATCAAGACTGGTCCACACTGGAAGCGTTCCAGCGGACCCGCGGGGTGTTGAAACTGATGGCGCACGTCATCGCCCGGCTGTGGAAGGACGGCAACCAGGATGCGATGATCCTGCCCGGCAGCCTGCCGCTGACCGACAGCGGGGTGCGGAATGAACTGACCGGCCTGCTCCCGCCCGGCTGGGAGCCGGTGATCGAAGGGGACATCGACGGCGAGCGGGCGGAGACGACCGCGCTGGAAGGGAAAGAGCCGCGGTTCGGGCAGGTGCAGGCGGCCCGGCGGGTGGCGCGGACGCTGTTCCTGGGGTCGGCACCGTCCTGCGTAGCCACCAAGCCGGGGGTGCGGGGACTGGACCGCGGGCGGGTGCTACTCGGGTGCGTCCAACCGGGGCAGCCGGCGGCCGTGTACGCGGACGCGCTCAACCGGCTGACCGACCGACTGCACTACCTGAACAGTTCGGGGGACAAGGCGGCCGACGCCACCCGCTTCTGGTTCGACACGCGGGCCAACCTGCGGCGGGAGATGGAGGACCGCAAGCGGCGGTTCGACGACAAGACCGACGTGCGGAAGCGGATCGAGGAGGTGGTGAAGAAGCTGTTCGGCAACTGCCCGCCGTTCGACGGGGTTCACGTCTTCACCCCGCACGCGGACGTGCCGGACGATTCGGCCCTGCGGCTGGTGGTGCTGCCGCCGGAGTGCTGGTTTCGCAAAGACGACCCGCGACCGGCGACCGACGCGGCGCTGACCTACTTGCGGGAGCACGGCAACCAGCCGCGGCACCGGGCGAACCGGTTGCTGTTCGTGGCACCGGATCAAGCGGTGCTGCCTCGGATGCAAGACGCCACGCGGGTAGCTCTGGCGTGGGCGAGCATCGTGGCGGACGTCACGGAGGGGGCGCTGAACATCGACCAGGCGCAGCGGCGGCAGGCGGAGAAGGAGGCGGAGGCGGCGAAGGCGGTGCTGCCGGTGGCCGCCCGCGAGTGCTTCAAGTGGCTGCTCGCCCCGGTGCAGGACGACCCGAAGGCGATGGCCCCGAAGGTAGAGCCACACGCCCTGACGACGACCAGCGGCACGGCGGCGGGCGAGGTGGCACGGGTCTGCCGGGATCAGGAGTTGGTGATCGACGAGTGGGCACCGATCCACCTGCGGGCGGAATTGCAGCGGCTGTACTGGACGACCGCCCCGCACCTGTCCGTCGGGAAGTTCTGGGAGGACGTGCAGAAGCTCGTCACCCTCCCGCGGTTGAAGACCCGCGAGGCGCTGGCCGGGGCAGTGCGGACCGGGGCGACCAGCCGCGACTTCTTCGGCACCGCCTACGCGCACGCCGACGGCAAGTACGACGGGTTCGCGTTCGGCGACGGCGGGGTGAGGGCGGACGACAGCCTGCTGCTTATCGAACCGGGGGCGGCGAAGGAGTACGCCATCAAAGTGAAGGCGCTGGTCGAGGTGAAGCCGCCGGAGGCGACGAGTACGGAGGGCGACGGGGCGACGGGTGTGACTGACGACAGCACCGTGGCCGTCGTCCCGGTGGGCGGGAAGAAACCGCCGGCGGTGGCGGCGAAGGTGAAGACCTTCCACGGCAGCGTGGAGGTGGACGCGGCACTGGCGAAGTCGCGGCTGAACGCCATCGCGGTCGATCTGATCGCTCTGCTCACCGCCGATCAGCACGCCACGGTGCGGGTGAAAGTGGAGATTGACGCCGAATTCCCGGACGGGGCGAGCGAAACGACCCGGCGGAACGTGACCGCGAACGCCGAGCAGTTGGGGTTCAAGTTGAGAGAGTGGGAGTGAGGCCGGACGACCTCACTCCCGCCCCGTCGCTCACCCGCACACCTTCACCCACGTGACCACCGGCACCTGCTTACACACCGTCTCCAACACCTGCTTGTAGCACGTCTCGGTGACGATGTACGGCTCGCCGCAGCGGTCGTACTTCACCACCTTCTTCAGATACGGCACCTTCGTCACCACCTGTTCTTCCACCGTCTTGTACGTCACCACTTTCTTGTAGGTGACTTGGCACGGGTCGCACGCCACCGCCGTGTTCACCGCCCAGCACGCGGCGGCCAGCACCGCCACCACGATCAGCCCACGCAGGTTGAAACGAGACATCGCAGCTCTCCGGGTCGGGGTTCGCTCGGACGGGATGTGTCCGGCTTCGATCAGGAGAACGGGGCAGCGGCCGAGATGTTCCCACGATTCCGGCGAAATGTTCACCCGACCTGCTGGCGGAGCTCGGCGGCGATGCGGCGGGACGTGGCGGTGGCGGCGGTGGACACCGCCGGCACATCGCGGGAGCGTTCCAGGGTGCGGAGGTGGGCGTCGATTTCGGCCGACCACTCGGCGCACCGACCTTTCAGCCAAAGCGTGTCGGCCACGGAGAGTGGCAAGTCGTCGGCCAGTTGCAGGGCGGTGCAACCCTCGCGGAACTCGTGAAGCCGCCTGGCCATCCCCGCCGCGTCGTCCGGTTGCTTCTTCTCCCACTCGTCGGCGAACTCGGCCAAGGTGCTGAACACTCTCTTCGGCCCGCCGTCGCGGGGCAGGTCCTTCACCTTGGCGAACCCCCAACCGGACGACGCCTGTGCGGTGGGTGGCGTGCGGAACCCGCCGCCCAGGAACACCGCCACCAGCACCGCCGCGGCGGTCGCCATCGAGACGCCGACGTAGCTCAGCCAGCGGAGTGAGCGGGCTGGCCGGTGGGGTACGGCGGTCGGTTCGGCGCCGGTGGTCAACCGCTGCCAGTACGGGCCGCCGAACTCGAACACGTCGGCCTGAAGTTCGAGCAGCAACGCTGGAGAGGTGAGCAGAGCGGACAGAACCCGTTGCGGGACGTGGGCGAACCCCTTCGCCAGGAGCACGGCTCGGCTGTTCCCGAGGACGGCGATCAGGTCGGTGGCCTCGCCCGTCCCGTGAACGACTTCCAACTCGGCCACCAGTTGGTCGAGGTGCGGGCCGACCAACTGGCGGTCCAGCCAGCCGGGCACGGCGACCGGGTTGTCGGGCATCGACAAGACGAGGGTTCTCATGGTTCATCACCCACGCACTTGCGGAGGGCCTGTTTGCCGCGGAAGATCCGCGTCTTCACCGTGTCGGAGTCGCCCGCCTTCCCCTGGGCGTCGGCGACCTCCTTGAGTGTCGCCCCGCCCATCTGCATCACCACGGCGGTGTGGAAGTCGGGCTTCTTCGCCTTCAGTAGTGCCAGGCACTTCCTCAGGCGGGGGAGCAACTCCGTCGTCCAGTCGTCGTGCCCGTCCGGGGCGGCGACGGTGAGCAGCACCAGTTCGTCGGCCTGGCCCTCCGTCCGCCGTCGGCCGGCGTCGATGGCGGCGTTGCGGGCGATGCCGAACAGCCACCCGCGGAAGTGCCTGCTCCGCCACCGCGGGAGGGCCGCCGCCACCTTCGCCCACACCTCCTGGGCCACGTCGTCCGGCTCGCGTGCCCCGCACTTCCGCACCAGACCGACCACCCGCACGCGATACCGTGCCACCAACTCACCGAGCGCCGCCCGCTCGCCGCCGGCGGCACGCCGGGCCAACTGCTCATCCGAATCCGGGGCGGGCGAGTCCATGCCCACAGAGTACGAATCGCATGGTCGCCGGCTCTGGGTTCCCTACCGGAGGACTCTCGTTATGCCGCTCGCTTCGTTCGTGTGTATCCGGCGTGCCTCGACCAGTCGGCATCAGTCGGAGGAGAATCTCACCCGGCCACCCCGCCGCACCCGGCCCACCACCGCTCCGGAAGCCGGACAGCCAGCCCGCTCGCCGGCGGTTGTCACTTGGCGGTGATCTGGCACTTGGGGAGTGCCAGCCGGAGTCGGCGGACGCCGTCGTCGGTCGACTGCGTCCCCAACAGGCGGAGGGCGGTGAGGGCCTTGACGGCGGCCAGTTCCGTCAATCCGTCGTCCGTCACCCCGGTTTCGCTCAGGTCGAGGGTGGTCAGTCGCTTGAACGCGGCCAGACTCTTCACCCCTTTGTCCGTCACCTTGGTGTCCCACAGGTCGAGGTGGGCGAGGTTGACGAGCGGGGCGAGGTGAGTCAACCCGGAGTTCGTCACTTCGGTCTTCTTCAGGTCGAGGTGGGTGACCGCGGCGGCGTTGGCCGGTCGCCCGCCGCTGGCGGTCGAGGCCACTGGGAGGGCGTGGAGCAGGTCGATCTCTCGCAGCACCGCCAGCGTGCCGTCCCGCACCTTGAGAACAGGTAACGTGGTGAGCTTTTTCAGGGGGGCGAGCGCCTTCAGCCCGTCGTCCGTCATCTGGGTGAACCTGAGATCGAGCGATGTCAGGTTCTTGAGGCCGGCCAGTTTCTTCACCCCTTCATCCGTCACCTCACGGTTGCCCTGTAGGTCGAGGGCGGTCAGGTTCTTGAGGGGGGTGAGTGCCTCCACCCCCGCGTCCGTCACGTTATTGCCGCTCAGGTTGAGCGTGGTCAGGTTCATAAGGGCGGCCAGTTCCTTCACGCCCTTGTCGGTCAGCCGATTGTCACTCAGGTCAAGGGAGGTCAGGTTCATAAGGGCGGCCAGTTCCTTCACCCCCTTCTCCGTCACCACACTGAAACTGAGGCCGAGGGAGGTCAAGTTCTTGAGGGCGGCCAGTTCCTTGACCCCGTCATCCGTCACCTGGGTGAACCTGAGGTTGAGGGCGGTCAGGTTCTTGAGGGCGGCCAGTTCCTTCACCCCGTCGTCCGTCAGCTTGGTACCGTACAGGTTGAGCGTGGTCAGGTTGGTGAGGGCGGCCAGTTCCTTCACCCCCTTCGCCGAAAGCTTGTTGCTACTGTCCAGGCTGAGGGCGGTCAGGTTGGTGAGGGTGGCCAGCTCCTTCACCCCCTTCTCTGTCATCTGGGTGCCGCTCAGGTCGAGGGCGGTCAGGTTCTTGAGGCCGGCCAGCTCCTTCACCACCTTGTCGGAGACCTTGGTGTCACCCAGGTTGAGCGTCCTCAGGAACTTGAGGGGGGCGAGCGCCTTCACCCCCTCGTCCGTCACCGTGGTGCCGCTCAGGTCGAGGGTGGTCAGGTTGGTGAGGGCGGCCAGTTCCTTCACGCCCTTGTCGGAGACCAGGGAACTCCCCCTCAGGTTGAGCGTGGTGAGGGAGGTGAGGGAGGCAACTTCCTTCAGGTGCGGGTCGTACACCAAGGCGTAACTCAGGTCGAGCTCTTTGAGCTTCCCGCAGGCGGTCAGCGCCTTCAGGACCGCCTCCCCCACCATTTCGTTCAGCCACAGTTTGACGCCCACGACGGGTCGGCCCGGTTCCCCCTCGTCGCGCGTGACCCAGCCTCTCAGGTTCTGCACCATCACGGCCGCCTTATCCTCGGCCTCATCCGCGCGGAGCGGCGCGTTCCCGCCGGCCGCGAGCATCACCACGATCCCGCACAGCACGACCCGCGACATGACAGATCCTCGGTTGGTGTGGCTTATCCCCCCGGCGACGGCCACCGGGCGGCGTCACTTCGGCGTGGCGCTGCCCAGCTTCTCCCCCGTCTTCGCGTCCCACAGCGTCGCCGTCTTGTCCCTCCAGCTCTCCGTCGTCACCACCTTCGTCCCGTCCGGGCTGAACGCCGCGTGGAACACCTCGTCGACGTGCTTGCACACGGCCACCTGCTCGCCCGTCTTGGCGTCCCACACTGCGGCCGTCTTGTCCTTGCTCGCCGTCACCACCTTCGTCCCGTCCGGGCTGAACCCCGCGTGGATCAACTCGTCGGCGTGCTTGCACACGGCCAACTTCTCCCCGGTCTTGGCGTCCCACACCGCGGCCGTGTTGTCCTTGCTCGCCGTCACCACCTTCGCCCCGTCCGGGCTGAACATTGCATGGTAGACAGAGTCGTCGTGCTTGCACACGGTCACCTGCTCGCCCGTCTTGGCGTCCCACACCACGGGGTCCCACCCCGCCGTCACCACCCTCGACCCGTCCGGGCTGAACACCGCGCGTTCTATGCGGCCAACGGGCTGGAGCGGCCCAGCCAGCGTCTTGCCGTTCACCGGGTCCACCACCCAGGCTTCCTGGTTGTCCGCGCGATAGTCGAACTTCCACACCACCGCCCGGATCGCCCCGCCCGTGCCGAAGTGGGCGAACCGATGGCCGCCGGTCAGGTCGTAGTCGGGGTTGCTCGTCACGCCCGCGGTCCGGGCGATCACCCACTCGCCTTCGTAGTTCACCTTTTTCACCGGGTACTGCTCCACCTTGAACGTCTTCAGGGCGTCCGCTTTGGTGGCGTCCTTCGCCCTCTTGAACACGTCCTCCAGGTCGGCCCCGCCCTTCCACGAGTCGGTCAGGTGGATGAAGAACAGGCTCCGCTTGCGGTCCGGGTCGAAGTGGCTCTTCTGCGTCGGCTCGCACGAGTAGAACGCGGCGATCCCTTTCGGCACCCGGCTCAGTTCCGGGTAGTCGTCCTCCAAACTCGATCTTGTC
>JANNDF010000992.1:0-14867 GCA_031387445.1 Planctomycetia bacterium | reverse complement strand
CGGGCGAGTCGCCGGTGGCCGCCCGCGCCGCCGCCCGCGTCGTCCGCGTGCTCGAACGGGCCAACAGCGACGAGTCGAAGGCCCTGCTGAAGAAGATGACCGACGGCATCTACGGCCCCGACTACCTCGACCCGGCGAACGCCGCCCTCGCCCGACTGAAGTGACTCCCGTTCGATGGCGGAAGTCACCAGGGTTGACCCCCATGTGAGCCTCCCTCGGACTCCGGCACGACCGGTGGCGGCTGGGCCGATTGTGGAAGAGGATTGCCCAGCGTGGGTAATTCGTATCCACCTCGTCGGGAGAGTCGTTCGAAGCCATGACACGGTTTGGAGGAATTCACGGATTCCAGCCGGCCCCCACGTTGACCTGCTTTGCTCGCGCGATCGCCCCTCCGTTTCTGTCGCCGCCACACGCCCGCCCCTACGGAATGCGAAACCTTTGGCGTGAAATCTGCCGATACCTGCAAGACAGGCCCTCTGGGGCATGTTTCACCAGTGACCCGATCTCCCGTCCCAGTGCGAGGTGTCCCATGTCCGGCCTGACCTCCTTCCGCCCCGACATCGAGCAACTCGAGCCGCGTGATGTGCCGAGTAGCAGTTCGTTCGTCGCCCACCTGTACCAGGATGTGCTGGGCCGGCAAGCCGACGCCGCCGGATTCAACTTCTGGGTCAACAGCTTGGACCAGGGCACCTACTCGACCGGCCAGGTGAGCATTGCGTTCGCCTCCAGCACGGAATACCGCACGAACGTCATCGGTCGGTTCTACGTCGACATCCTCGGCCGTTATCCGAGCACCTCGGAGGTGAACACCTACCTGTCCCTGTTCGAGGCGGGTCTCTCCCAGGACAACATCCGCGCGCTGTTCTTCGGCTCGCAGGAGTTCTACAACCGGGTCGGCCAGAACCCGACGGCGTTCGTGAATCAACTCTACGCGCAGATCCTCAGCCGGCCGGCGTCCGTCGCCGACGTGAACTACTGGGTGAACGAGCTGAACGCCTCGAACGGGGACCGCGCCCGCGTGGCCCGCAACTTCCTGGGCAGCCCGGAGTACAAGCAGGACGAGGTGATCGGCGTGTACGTCGGGTTCCTGCACCGGAACCCCGACACGAACGGGTTCAACTACTGGTTCGGGCAGCAGCAGAACGGGATGACGTTCGAGACGCTCGCCGTCAGCTTCCTGGCCAGCCCCGAGTACTATTTGCGGACGTGATCGCCGACGAACTGAGGGAGAGCCGCGGTACAATCCCCTGAGCGTCGTCCGGTCCCGGGCGACGACCCGGGGGAGAACGGCCGATGAGTCAGGATGTCCGAGGAGCGAAAATCACCCTGGGCGGCGGGTGCTTCTGGTGTACCGAGGCGGTGTTCGAGCGGGTGAAGGGCGTGAGCAAGGTGGTGTCCGGGTACACCGGCGGGCATGTGCCGAACCCCACCTACGAAGAGGTGTGCGAGAAGACCACCGGCCACGCCGAGGTGATTCAAGTCACGTTCGACCCGGCCGTTGTCAGCTACCGGCAACTGCTCGAAGTGTTCTTCGCCACGCACGACCCGACCACACTGAACCGCCAGGGGGCCGACGCCGGCCCGCAGTACCGTTCGGCCATTTACTACCACTCCGACGAGCAGAAGCAGATGGCCGCGGCGGTCATCGCCGAGTTGAACGCGAGCGTGTTCGACGGGAAGATCGTCACTGAAGTCACTCCGCTCGACGTGTTCTACCCGGCCGAAGGCTACCACCAGGGGTTCTACCGCAACAACCCGCAACAGGGGTACTGCATGGCGGTGGTCAGCCCGAAGGTGTCCAAGTTCCGCAAGCAGTTCGCGGCATTGCTGGGGTAGGGGCACCCCTTGTGGGTGCCCACCATACAGCGGGCACCTACTTCTCGGCGGCGATCTCGGTGAGCGTCGTTCGCACGTCGTCGGCGGTGCCCACGGCCACGAACATGCGGTACGAGTAGTCGCCCGCCGGCACTCCGGTCGGCCCCCTCACCCGGAACACGCAGTTCCACTTCACCACCTTCTCGGCGGCGAATCGGAACCGCCCGTAGCCGGCGGTGGCATACCCCTGGCTCGGCTGATCCGGCGACCAGACGCCCATCGCGTGCTTGCCGTCAGCAGTGGCGAACAGCACCGGCTTCGCCTGCTCGCCGGGGCCGTCCGACAGCTCGGCCAGTTCGCCCGTCTTCAGTTCGAGCGTGTGCAACTTGCCGAACGCCGGCGGCATGTACCCGGTGAGGGCTTCGAACTGGGCGTAGGTGTGACGCTCGCGGGGCGGCACGGCGAACGTCACCCGGTAGTCGATGGCGTGCGGCCACTTCTTGTACCCGATGGCGATCCGCTTGCTCACGCGGTGGTCGGACAGGCTCGTCTCGTTCAGAGCCGGCTTGCCCTCGGACTTCTCCCCCGGCCGCAGCCAGAACGCCATCTGGGTGGCGGACCCCAGCTCGTTGCCGCCGGCGCGGAGCCAGAGCAGCCGGCTGGTGGAGGTGCCGCCCGCCCCGTCGTGCCGCGAGCCGGCCTCGGTCGGGTTGAAGCACTCGGGGTGGAAGCCGGGCTTGCCGCAGTTGAAGGAGGAGGCGGATTGCAACTGCCGGCCGTGGTCGGCGCTGTCGATGAACTCCACCCCGTCCCAGGTGAGCGAGTGGACCGCCCCGGCGAGTCGCTTCGTGGTGGTGATGACGATGTCGGACTGGCCCGCCTTCCCGCGGATGACCGCGTCCCCGGTGGGCGTGTCGGCGAGCGGGGCGAGCGCCAGCAAGAAGGCGACGAGGGGCATGGGGCGGGTCCGGTTCGGTGCCGGTCGTGCTCTGCTCGCTCCGCGAGCGGTCGGGTTGAACCCGCTCGCGGAGCGAGCAGAGCACTTCACCCTACTTCCGGCCGGCGAGTGCCCGGTGCATCTGGCTACCGGAGGCGGCGGTGTCGTGGTCGTTGGCCCCGGCCGCCTTGCCGTCCTGGATGACCACCACCGCGTCGGCTTTCCTCACCGTGCTGGACCGGCGGGCGAGCATGATGATCGTGCGGCCGGGTTGCAGGCGGGCGATGGCGTCGTCGATGAGGGCGGCGCTGTCCGGGTCGAACGGCTCGGTCGGCTCCTCGATGACCAGCACGGCCGGGTCGCGGAGGACCGCTCGTGCGAGAGCCAGCCGGAACCGCTCGCCCGGCCGCAGCGAGTGCCCCGACCCGCCCACCACCGTCTCGTACCCGCTGGGCAACTGCTGCACGAACCCATGCGCGTGGGCCAGTTTCGCCGCCTCCACGATCTGCGGGCGGGTGAACGAGTCGCCGCACCCGATGTTGTTCGCCACCGTGTCGGTGAAGGTGGTGTGGTCGGCCAGCACCATCGCCACCTGCGTGCGGAGCGAGTCGAACGTCACCCAGCGGGTGTTCTCGCCGTCGAACTTGATCTCCCCGCCGGTCGGCTCCAGGAATCGCGTGAGGAGGAAGGCGACGGTGCGGGCCTCGGCCGGGTCGGAGCAGACCACCGCCGTCCGCTTGCCCGCCGGAATGCTCGCCGTCACCTGTTCCAGGATCATCCGCCCGGTGCCCGGCTCGCGGTAGCTCACTTCCAGCAATTCCACCTTGCGGGAGAGCGGCTGCAAGAACTTGGCGGTGATCGGCTGGCCGGCGTCGGTGCGGCGCTCGAAGAACTCGTCCACCTCGTCTTCGGCCGCCCGCCCCTTCCGCACCTTCACGTTGGCCGCGATCCACCGCAGCGCCCCCACCGCCACCGCCACCCCGCACGCCACCTGTACGGCCAGCCCGGCCGGGCTGAGGTGACCGGCGACTACCACCCGCGCGGCCACGTACAGCACCAGCACGCCGGTCAGGGCCGCCACCGTGAACAGCGTCGGGCGCGACAGCGTCTCCCCGCGGTGCTGGCGGCGGGCCGTCTTCGCCAGGTCCGAGAGCTGCCGCTCCACCCGCGTCTGGCTGAACCGCTCCATCAGGTAGCACTTCACCAGCAGCATCAGCCGCAGGCTCTCCCGCATGACCGCCATCTGGTGCCCGGCGCGGCGCTCGGCCACGCGGGCGTCCCGGCGGAACCAGGCGGCCGATTGCCCCGCGAGCAGCCACACCAGCCCGCCCAGGAAGAGCACCGCCAGCCCCACCCACAGGTGAACCACCAGCAGCACCACCACGGCCAGCCCGAGGAGGGTGACCACCCGCGGGACGGTGGTGCGGGCGGCGATCTCGCCGTCTTGAATGGCTTCGATCTTGTCGGTGATGAGCCGGCCCACGTCGGTCTGCTCGTCCGGGTCGATGGCCAGCGTGCCGAGGCGGTAGCAGTGGTTGTACACTTCGCGGCGGAGCAGGCGGGCGTCTTCGATGGCGGCGGATCCGGCCAGGTGGGCGGCGGCGTTCAACAGCAGCACGCGGGCGATCAGCACCGCCACCGTGACGAGGAACAGTTCGGTCAGCAGCCCGTCAGACGTGTGCGCCCAGGTGTTCCAACCGGCCACCCACTCCAGCACCGGTTTGACGGCGGGCGTCGTCCAGTGCCCTTCGACCCGCGGGACGACGCCGAGCAACCCGTTGGCCGGTTCGCCGGGGTTGGCCAGTTGATCGACCGCCAGGTACAGCACCGGCACGAGCACGGCAAGGCAGGCGGTGGCCAGCACCGAACAGACGACGGCCAAAATGCCGCCGCCGCCACCGGATGGGGAGGAGTCGCTCGGGTCACTGCTCACGGGACACCTCGGCGGACGCAAGGGCGACGGGCGGCTGAGTACAAATTATCACCCGGCCGCAGGTGCGGCACAGGGCAAAACGGGCGAACGGCCGGGCGCGCTGGGGGAAATGTGAGGGATGGGAGGGGCGGCAGGTGAGTTCGTCCTCAGTCCGGAATGCAGATGATGTCGAGAAACGCTCGTCTCTCTCGTCAACGGAAGGCTTTGTGGTTGGGTGTTCCAGATCCTCGATTTTCACTCACACAGTTCCGTCTGGTGAAACGCTCTGAGACGAACTCCTGCTTGTTTCGGATCAGTTCACCGGCCTATCGACGCAAACAACACTTCTTGCTCTTCCTCCCGCTACCGCACTGACAGAGGGAGTTCCGCATGCTCTGCTTGCGCCGGGGTTGTGCAACGGTGTTCTGGGCAGAAGAATTCCCCGTCAAAAGGTCGATGGAGTCCGTTTCTTTTCCGTTGATCTCAAAGATCAGTCGATTGCCACGACGGAACATTTTTGACAGTACCGGCGGTGTGCGCGCCTCAGGCGCAGCCTCGACAGGATGCCCTTGCCGTCGGAAGTACTCAACTTCGAACATGTCCGCGTAGTTTGCCGTCAATTGGACTCTGTCCGCGTCTTTCGGGAACGCATAGGGCCCATGTTGAACACAGAAGCCGGCGAACACGGCCTCGTCCTCATTGTGCGCGATCCCGTGAAGAGTTCTCCTCCAGAGCAAGAACTCCTTCAGCTTCTCGAAATCGTCGATTTTTAAGATAATCGATTCAAGCGTATCACGGTCTACAGCCCAGGGGAATCCGACGGTCTCATCGACCTTCAGCCACGGCTTCAAGTCCGACGCTATCACGCCGTAGTAGGTATCAAGAAAGACAACGGGCAGAACCGTAGTGATCTTGGTGCCATCGAGGACAGCAATTTGCTTGCGGTCTGCCTTATTCGAATCGAATACCGGCACTGGTGCAGTGGCAGATCGAATATAGCTGATCACATCACACGCCTGATTGTACCCCTCCTGAATTGACTCCTCCACGTCGCTAGCGATACGAGCCAGTTTATCGTTTCGGCCCTTCACAGGGCGAAGTGGCTTCGCCTTGCTTTCGACAAGAATCAGGCAGGATCCTTTGAGCAACAGCAAATCTCGCTCGGCGAATTGTCCATCATCTCCACACGGGATGTAGTAATTTCGCACCTCCAGATCAGGTTGCACCACTCGACGGAAGAAGGTGGCGGCATCAACTTCAAGAATGTCCCCCCGACGCTTGTTAAACCGCTGTCGTTTCTTTTCCGAATCGAAGCATTCTTGTAGGCGTTTCGGGGCTGCGTGGGTGCAATACCCGATATCGAGCAGTGCAAAATGATCATTCCCAAGACGGGCGAATGGCCGCTTGCGTACCTCATCTTCGTCGTTGGGTGACGTGAGATCCAGATTGACCGTGCCTGGCTGAAACGAGAATGTTTCTAAGAACACCTTGCTGCGTTCTCCTAATACGCTCAGTAGATCCTGTGGCGTGAATGTGAGAAGATCTTCAAAGATCGCGAAGCAGCCCTGCAACTGTTTGGCCGCCTCCGGCAAAGCCGGAGAGCGCCGAAATTCATCAAGCTCTGCGTCGGTGGCCCCCGCCTCGTAGCGGCGGCCGAACTCTTTCCAGCTCTCCAGCATTGGTTGGGAAAGATTCACGGCCTCATTCCAGCGATCAGCGATTATCGCTCTTACTTTCTGAAATCCTGATAGCACGTCGTCGGTACTTAAGCCGATCATCGGCTCAATTATTCCTTTCGAGAAGTGAGCGAATATACTGCGAACCCTCTGCTCGACCTGCTCGACATATATCAGTTCCCCTAGCACGGCGTTGAGCAGGCTCGTCAGCGAAGCCATAGCATACTTGTTCCTCGATTCATTTGGAGCATCAGGCGATTTCAGATCGTCCAACATCTCACGGTAGAACATGGCAGTCCATAGCTGCCCGCACAGGTCCAAAAGTTCATCCGTTTTCGGGTCGTTGTTGGTGGGCTTGGCCGTAGTGAACGGCACGGAGGCACACAGAGAACGGAGAAAGCGAGCGTGGCCCATGTAGTCCGAGATCGGTTTGCCAATCTGCGGTCCCATTCGCTCGAGGTCGCGAAACGCGAGGTTCCACAGGATGCTTGGAACTGTCGCTGGAGTCAGGCGAGATTTGAGCTCCGCACTGGTCTGCTGGATCAACTGTTCCAGGCGCTTCTTCTCTTGGTCGATAGCGGTGGGATTACCCCTGATGGTCTGCAAAACCGTGAAGTATGTGGGCGAATTTTCCATCAGAGGCCTCTTTGGTACGCTTGAGAGACTCACCACATGCGCTCAAGGTTCGCCCAAGCGGACATGATCCAATTCGGTTTGGCACTTACCCCTGATCCCCACTGATTCACCCACATTCAGTTCCGCTAGCTGATCAACCCGCCGACGGTACGGAGGGGCACGGCGATTACGGGAAAGGGGGCGAACCGGCGGCAGGTGGTGCCGAACGCGACTGCCGCCGGTGCCACAGTCGGAGGCCGACCCACACCAGCACGAACGCGGCGATGCCGGCCCCGAACACGAGCGCCCCGAACATGCCGAAACCGTGGATGAGGTTCGCAAAGCCTTGCATTTCGGGTGAGGCGTCCGGCCCGCCGAACGGACGGGTGCCGGTCAGTTCGGTCCACCCGTAGAAGGCGATGGCCGCGAACCAGAACGGCAAACAGAGCAGCAGTTTGAACAGGAGGCGGTTTTGTTCGGCGTGCCGCGCTCCCTCCTCGGCCTGCTCCTTCCTCCACACCGCCGCCCGCTTCTCTTGCGCTTCCTCCTCGTCGTACCAGTCTTCGACCATACCCATGACGACCCTCCCGAGGTGGACATGCCGGCCGGTGCTACCATGATCCGTGTTCGGCACGGGCGGTGACACTAAAAAGCGCGTACCGCTCCGCACCGGTGAACCGCCATGCCCGTCGCGCACCTGCTCCTCGCCGCCAGTCTGTTGCAACAGCCCGCGGCCGTCGAGTTCAAGCCGTTCGCCCTCGACCACCGCAACGGCGGCGAGTCGGTCATCGACCTGTCGTCGCTGCTGGAAGCGCCGGCCGGCAAGCACGGGTTCGCCCGCATCGCCGACGGGCACCTCGTCGGCGGCGACGGGAAGCGGCTGCGGCTGTGGGGGGTGAATGTCACCGACTGGACGCGCGGCTCGACCATGCTGCCGACGAAGGAGGACGCGCCCGTGTGGGCGGCGGTGTTGGCCCGGCACGGCGTCAACTGCGTCCGGCTCCACTTCCTCGACCTGCCTGCCCCCCGCGGGCTGATCGACCCGAAGGCGAAGGACACCCGTTCGTTCGACGCCGACCAACTCGACCGCCTCGACAACTGGGTGGCCGAACTGAAGAAGCGGGGCGTCTACATCTGCCTGGGGTTGAACGTCGGCCGGTCGTACAAGGCGGGCGACGGGGTGACGGACGCGGACAAGATCGGCTGGGCGAAGGGGCTGACGCTGTTCGACCCGCGGCTGATCGAGTTGCAGAAGGAGTACGCCAAGCAACTGCTCACCCACCGCAACCCGTACACGAAGGCCGAGTACCGCGACGAGCCGGCCATCGTGTGCGTCGAGGTGCAGAACGAGAACGGCTTTTACCTCGGCTACAAGGCGCCGACCGAGGCCTACGACAAGCAGTTGCTGGAACTCTACAACGCCTGGCTGAAACGGGAACGCAAGCCCGACGAACTCGCCAAACTCCGCACCGCCGCCGGGGTGAAGGAGGGCGACCCGATCCCACGCCTTCAGGGGAAGGAGGTGGCGGCGGCCCCGGCCGAGCGGTTCCACGCCGAAGTGCAGTTCGTCATGGACACGGAGCGGCGGTTCTTCGAGGAGATGCAGAAGTACCTGAAGGACACACTGAAAGTGCGGGTGCCGCTGGTGGCCACCAACGACCACGCCCACAGCGGCAGCGGCTACCCGCTCCTGGCGTCCACCTCCCGGCTCGACGTCACCGACGGGCACGAATACTGGGAACACCCCGGCCCGCGGGGCATCCCGAACGAGCCGATGGTGAACCGGCCGGAGCGCTCGACGGTGGTGGAGTTGTCGCGCTCCGCGTTCGCCGGCAAGCCGTACACGGCCAGCGAGGTGAACCACCCGTTCCCGAACGAGAACGCCTGCGAGGGCATCCCCGTCCTGGCGGCGTATGCCGCATTCGAAGACTGGGACGGCGTCTTCTGGTACACGTTCGAGCCGAAGGCGGCCGACTGGAAGCCGGTCCTCGGCGACCCGTTCGACCTGTCGCACGAACCGGTGAAGATGCCGCAACTGGCCGCCGGCGCGCTGGCTTTTCTGCGGGCCGACGTGAAGGCGGCAAAGACGGTGGTGGAGCGGTCGTACTCGCCGCAGCAGGTGCGCGACAGCCTCCGCCTGCCGGGCACCGAGCGGCCGTACTTCACCCCCGGCTTCCCGCCGCTGCTGCCGCTCGTTCACGGCTCGCGGATCGCCACGCTTGATGGCAAGCCGACCGAGGCGGTGAAGCTGGCTACGGCCGACCCGATCAAGTCGGACACCGGCGAACTGCTGTGGGCCGTGTCGAAGGAGAAGGGTGGGCTGGTGACGGTGGACGCCGACCGCACGCAGGCCGCCATCGGCTTCATCAAGGCGCACGCCCCGGCGTTGCGTCACCTCGTCCCGGAGATCGACAACCGCTTCGCCAGCGTCACCCTCTCCGCGCTCGACAACAAGCCCATCGCCAAGTCGGGCCGGCTGTTGCTGGTGGCGGGTGCGGGGGTGGGCAACACCGGCATGAAGTGGAACGAAACGCGGACGCAACTGCGGCCGTGGGGCACATCGCCGACGACGATCGAGCCTGTGACGGGGCGGGTGCGGCTCCGCGGGCTGGACGGGGCGACGGGGGTGAGCGTGTCCGCACTCGACGGCCGCGGGCAGCGGGTCGGCAAGCCGGTGGCGGCCGAGAAGACGGCGGACGGCTGGCGGGTGCCCGTCGGCGAGACGGTGACGACGTGGTACGAGGTGAAAGTGGAGCGGTAGTGCGGGGCTGATTGTCGTCGGCATCGCCGGGCTGAAACTGCTCACCCCCGCTCAGCCGTAAGTGGGCGAAAGACCAGGCGCAGCAGCGGCGGGGCATCGGTGAGCTACGACTCTGCGAAAGCCTACTTGCCCCCGCCGTCTGCTGCAGCGGCTGGTTCGGCCGCGCTCACCGGCTACTTCGGTGAGATCGCCACCTCATACTTGCCGCCCCAGATCAAGGCCTCGGGCTGCGCGTCGGGCTTCACGGCGGCAAGGAGCTGCACCGCCCCGACGTACATCAGCCAGTCGTCCTCTCCCTTCACCACTTTCACCCTCACCTTGGGCCCCGGCTGCTCCCCGGACTGCGGAAGGCACGAACACGGGACCAACGTCTTGTCCTTCAGGCGGAGGCGGAAGTCACCTTGGGCGATCAGCGGGCCGTACACCTTGGCGAATTCCTTCGACGCCTTTGAGACATCCAGCTTAGCGAACTCATCGTTCGATAGGGATGAGCCCGCTTTCGTGAACCGCACCTTGCAGACGAAGAGGACGTGCCCCTCCTTCGGTTCGACACGGCACTCACGGATTTCGACCGCTTCTTTCACCACCTCGGTCTTCTCGACCTCGAACATCTCCTCCTCCGCTGGCTCGCCCCTGCACGGCAATACGAAGAGGAGCAGCAGGAAGATCGGGATGCAGACGGCCGGCAACTTCATGTCAGGACTCTCCCACAACGCAGATCGCAGCCGAACCAGTGATTCGGCAGATCTGCATATCCTGCCGGCGCAGATCCGGCTATTCCGGGTGCGCTCGTAAGACGTTACAGCACACCCGCCGGCCGATCAAGCCTTTTCGCACGTTCGACGAGTTGCATTCGGCCGTGCTATGCAGACCGGCGGCACTGGCTAGAGCCTGTTATGAACCTGGGGGCGGGGAATTACGCTTGTTTTCCAGGGGGTTCGATGTCGGGCTGGGTGGGTCAACGGCTATTGCCTGCCACTCGATTCACCGCCGGACGCCGAAACCCCTGAAATACGCGAGTTCGACTCAGCCAGGTTCATAACAGGCTCTAGCGCGGTATCCGTCAGAGCAAGACGGCGGACGGCTGGCGGGTGCCCGTCGGCGAGACGGTGACGACGTGGTACGAGGTGAAGGTGGAGCGGTGAGTGCGGGGCTGATCGTCGTCGGCATCGCCGGGCTGAAACTGCTCACCCCCGTTCAGCCGTAGTGAGACCGAACGACTAAGCTCAGCAGCGGCGGGGCACCGGTGAGCTATGGTCGCCAGAAACGAATCATGCCCCGCCGTCTGCTGCAGCGACTGGTTCATATCGGCAAGTCGCGGAACCGGCCTCCGGTCCGAGCAGTATACCAGAGAACCGGTTACGGCGAATCGACCGTTCTCCATCGCTCGTGCCCTCCGCTTTCGGGAGGGCAGATGGAGGGCAATCGTGAGGTTGCGTTGGAGTTACGTCGGTGGGCGCGGACGCACCCCTCGGCGAGACTTCAGACGTCCTCGCGGAGTCTTCCATGGCCTGGCTCGAACGACACCCGACCTCCGGTCACTTCCACCTGTGCTTCCGTTGGAACGGTAAGCGGAAGCGTCGCTCACTCTCGACCGACGACACCAAAGCCGCCGAGGCGATCCGTCTCCGCTTCGAGGAGAACGTCGCCCTGCTCGAACGCGGCCGGCTGGAGTTGCCGCCCGCCGCTGACATCATGACGTTCCTGCTGTCCGACGGCAAGTTGGCAACTTCCCCGAAGGCGGTCGTCGCCGTCGAACACAAAACGCTCCGGGTCGTCGGCGACCTCTACCTGGCGGCCCTCGGCAACGGGTCGGTCGAGGCCAACTCGCTCGAAAACCTCGCCATGCACCTGAACCACTTCTGCCGCAAGTTCAGCGACGGCTTCGTGCTTCAAGAACTCACGACGAGCCAACTCCAGGACTACCTGAACACGCGGGTCCGTCGGAAGGGCAAGTCGTCGGTGCCGCTCAGCACGGTGACGCTGCGGAAGGAAGTCGCCACGCTCCGGGCCTGCTTCAACTGGGCCGAGCAGACGGGCCTACTAACGGGCCGGTTCCCGAACCGCGGCCTCCGCTTCCCGAAGGGCGAGGACAAGCGGCCGTTCATGACCTGGGAGGACATCGAACGCCGCGTCGGCCGGGGCGGGCTGACACCGCACGAGACGAAGCGGTTCTGGGACTCGTTGTTCCTCGACCTCCAGCAGATCGACGAGTTCCTCGGCTATGTGAAGTCGCACGCCTCGCGGCCGTGGGTCTATCCCATGTGCTTCGCCGCCGCCCACACCGGTGCGCGGCGGAGCGAACTCGCCCGGCTGCACATCGACGACATCGACTTCCAGGACAAGACCGTCCTCGTTCACGAACGCAAGCGGGTGAGGGGCCAACTCACGACCCGCCGCGTGCCGCTCACCCCGGTCCTCGAACAAGTGCTGCTCCAGTGGATTCGGCACGATCATCCCGGCGGGTCGGTGCTCTTTTGCCACAAGGAAAAAGCCGGATTCCAACCGGCCGAGGGCGAGACCACCATCCCCATCACCGTGGACGACGCCGGCTGGCACTTCGTCCTGACGGTTCGGGGGTCGAAGTGGGCGGTGTTGCGGGGTTGGCACGTCTTGCGTCACTCGTTCGCGTCGAACCTGGCGGCGAAGGGCGTGGACCAGCGGTTCATCGACGAGTTCCTCGGGCACCAAACCGAAGCTCAACGCCGCCGCTACCGGCACCTGTTCCCGCACCAGCAGCGGCAGGTTCTCTGTCAGGTTTTCGGCGGTTGAATCGGTCCGGCAATCCGTGGTAGTGAAGAAGGATGCTGAAAGCCTACGTCGGTGTCGCTTCCCAACACGGACTCGCCGTCCTCCAACCGGAACGGGACGACACCTTGTGCCTCGTCGAACGCTGGGTGCGGACGGACGCGTGGCGCGTCGGCTTCTGGGCGGTCCTGGGTGATGCGGAGGCCGATTCGGTTCAGACCTTGTTCCGAAACGGCTACCCGCGGGAAGCCCTGTTGATGCTGGACCGGTGCGCGAAGGATATGGGCCGCATTCTGCCGAGCGACCAACAACACTCAACACTCCACTGACCCGCTACGGATGACGACCATGACCGAAACCGAACCACAACGGCTCGTCCGCGTGCTGGCGTTCGCGTTGCGGCACCACCCGCTCCGGTTCGGCGTCGGCCTGGACGACGACGGGTTCGCCGACCTGGACGAACTCGTCGTCGGCATTCGTTTCAGCCACTACGATTGGGCCACCCTCGACCGCGAACAGGTCGAAGACGCGATTCGCGGCACCGACCCCGGACGGTTCGAGGTCCGAGATGGACTCGTCCGCGCCCGCTACGGCCACAGTGTCGCGCTCGGGTCGCCGGGGGAGCGGCGAATACCGCCGGAGTTACTCTTGCACGGCACGTCGGCCGACGCTGTCGCCACGGTACTGGCGACCGGCCTCCGGCCGATGAACCGGGCGTTCGTTCACCTCACGTTGGACCCGGACTACGCGGCCCAAGTCGTGACGGCGAAGGGTGGAGGTGTCGTACTCCGCGTCCGGGCCAGAGAAGCGGCCACGGACGGGATCGAGTTTTACCAGGCCAACGCGCACGTCTGGCTCGCCCGAGAAGTGCCGTCTCGGTTTTTGCGGATGGACGTCGATGCCCCCGTCTCACCACAGACTCGGCGTGCCGCCGCCGTTGTGGTAGTTTGACCTCGGGAACAGGAGACGAGGGAGTGAGCAACGAGAAGAAGAAACCCGCATCCCGGAAACTCGTGCCGACGAATGCGGCCGTATCCGTCGTGCCGGCCGACCTCCTAACGGACGTTCGCGCCCTCATCGAGCAAGCCCGCGACGCGACCGCCCGGACCGTCAATTCGGCGCTGGTGCTACTTTACTGGAGCATCGGCGACCGCATCCGCCGCGACATCCTCCAGGAGAAGCGGGCCGACTACGGGAAGCAGATTGTCGGGGCGCTGTCCCGACAATTGGCCGCCGAGTACGGGAAGGGGTTCACCGACGACAACCTGTTCCGCATGATCCAACTCGCCGAAGTGTTCCCGGAGAGCGAGATTGTCGGGGCACTGTCCCGACAATTGGGCTGGAGTCACTTCCTGCTCCTGTTGCCGATCAAGGACGGCCTCAAACGCGACTTCTACGCCGAGATGTGCCGCGTCGAGCGGTGGAGCGTCCGCACCCTCCGGGACAAGATGAACGGCATGCTGTTCGAACGGACCGCCCTGTCCAAGAAGCCCGCCAAACTCGCCGAACAGGAACTCGCCAAACTCCGCACCGCCGACCAACTCTCGCCGGATCTCGTGTTCCGCGACCCGTACTTCCTCGACTTCCTCGGCCTGAACGACACTTACGCCGAAAAGGATTTGGAAGCCGCCATCCTCCGCGAGATAGAAGCGTTCCTGCTCGAACTCGGCGGCGGATTCACCTTCGTCGCCCGGCAAAAGCGGATGGTCATCGACGGCAAGGACTTCGCCCTCGACCTGCTCTTCTACCACCGCAAGCTCCGCCGGCTCATCGCCGTCGATCTCAAACTCGGCGAGTTCGAGGCGGCCTTCAAGGGCCAGATGGAACTCTACCTCCGCTGGCTTGACAAGCACGAGCGAGAACCGGGCGAGGATGCGCCGCTCGGGATGATCCTGTGCGAGTCGGCGGGTGAGGAGCAGGTCGAGTTGTTGCTCCTCGGGGCGAGTGGCATCCGGGTGGCGACCTACCTGACCGAACTGCCCCCCAAGGCGATCCTCGAACAGAGACTCCGGGCCGCGGCCGAACGCGCCCGCAACCGACTGACCGATGGGAAACCGTAAAGCCGCTGGTGATGCGGAAGTGATTCGGATCCACCCTTTGCAGGAACCTGCGGTTCCCGCACCCTCCCTCAAGCACTCGTCCGCACACGACCTCGTTCGTCCGCTGACCGCCCATCGGTGCCAGCGGTCGGCGGAGGCACCCGCCGCGTGACTGCGGGGGAACGACGAACTGTCGATCTGATTCACAATGACCGAGGTGTGGGGAAAAGGCGTCCAACCCCTCCGACTCCCTCCGGTTCAGGCTGACCGGGGGACACACGCCCGCTCAGGCAGCCACACGCGAGGAGCCGTCGCCATCGGCCGTCATCGGGGCGCGGGGCTTGTGAACCCCGATGACGACCGA
>JANNDF010000962.1:0-3579 GCA_031387445.1 Planctomycetia bacterium | reverse complement strand
AGCGGGCGGGACGCCCGCGCTCCGGGGTGAGGCCACTGTCGAATCCGTCAGAACCACCCGACATTGAGCGACAGACCGACCACTCCGAGTGTCACCCCACCGCTTCGATGATGTCCACTTCCGGGACGTGCTTGCGGAGTTCGGCTTCCAGCCCGGTGATGAGCACGGGGATGGTGGCCGGGCAACTGGCACACGCCCCGGCCAGCCGCACTGACGCGATGCCGTCGGCCACCGCCACCACCTCCACTTCGGCCGGGTCCAGGTCCATCGCCAGGGCGACGTGGCACCGCATCGCCTCACTCACTCGGGCGTGCAAGTCCGACGAATCGGGCATCGGGAGACACTCCGCGGGAAGATTCCTCTTCGAAATGGTACGCGAAATGCCCATGCAAATCCCAACGGGCGGTCGCCCGCCCTTCACCCGGAGACACCCGTCATGGGAACCATACTGCTGATCGTCCTCGTGCTTCTGCTACTCGGGGCGCTGCCCACCTTCCCGCACTCGCGGAACTGGGGGTACGCGCCGTCCGGCATTGCCTCGGTGCTGGTAGTGGTCCTGATCGTGTTGCTGCTACTGAACATCGTGCCGTGGGGGTTCGGCACCACGTCGGTGGCGCCGACGCCGCTGCCGTAAGTCTGGCCGGCAATGGTGAACCGGCGGCGTCAGCCGTCTGAATCATTGCAACCCAGGTGGCTGACGCCGCCGGTTCACCCGGGTACGTGATCAGAATCCGACGCCGAGGCTGAGGAAGCCGGCGATGGCCGCGAAGTCCAGTTTCGACGCCCCGACGTTCCCCACGCCCCAGTAGTGGCTGTACCGCACGCCGACGCTCAGCCAGCCGCCGCGGGCGCCGAAAATCCCGAACCCCATTTCGGTGGCCAGGAACGGCACCGTGCGGTCGGCATGCAGGGCCAGTTCGCGGTACGGGTCGGCCGGTGCCAGGCGGTCGAGTTCGGTGAACCGCTGGGTGATCTGCCCGTACAGCGCCCCGCCGCGGGCCTCCCCCCAAAAGCGGAACTCGGCCGGGTCGGAGTCTTCCCGTTTGCCCAGGCGGTAGTCGATTCGCACCCCGCCGTGCGGGCCGAACCCGCCGTACCAGTTGCTCGCACTTTGTTCGTGCCGCTCGTTGACCGCCACGTCGTCGGCGAAGAACCCGCCGAACCGCCCGCCGCCGAGCAGGCGGTATTCCACCCCTCGCGCTTCTCGCGGTGTCCACACCTTGTACGCCAGGGTGAAGTCGGCCACGTTCCCGGTCACCCGCGACCGCAGGCGGTGCTGCTCGGCACTCGGCACGCTGCGCATTTGCAGGCGGGGGAAGTCGCGGTGGCTGCCGGGTGTGTGGTCACCGTCGTCCACCCAGGTGCTGAACAGGTCGTTGTTGTTGTTCGTCCAGGTGCCTCTCGGGCTGCGGACCCGTTCGTTGTAATCGTTCAGCCCGCCGAGCAGTGGGGCCACGTCCGGGTTGTACCCGAGGAGCAGCGTCTCGGCGTGCCGTTGGTAAGTCTCCCACGAGCCGGTGGCGGTGAGCGGCATGTACTCGAACGTGTACCCGACGGCCGCGCGGGCGGCGAGGGCGTGGTTGTGTTTGATGTCGGGGGCGTACTCGGCCGCCGGGACGGGGAACAACTGCGGGCGGTTGCCGAACGCCTGCGGCGGCACCAGCGCCCCGCCACCTCGCCAAATGCCCCACCCGCCGAACACCGGACCGAACTCCCCGCCGACCGTCACGCGGCGGAGAGGCTTATCCACCGGTTGCTCGACCGTGACCACCTCCTCGGGCGGCGGTGGGGGCGGCGGAGGCACCACCACCGCCGGGGGCGGGGGAGCTACCACTGGCGGCGGTTGGGCCACCGCCACGGACGCTGTCAGCACGACGAAAAGCAGAGCGATTCGCATGCGCGGGCGAATACCGTTGGTCGCCCGCGGCGGCAAGACGGCTTTCGCAGGTACCTTCACTGTGGTCGTGGGGTGTGTCGTCGGTCAGTCCCCTCATCGCCCGTTCATCGCCTGCCCGTGACCATAGCCCGTCGGATCATTCCTTTCACCGGAGAGTCGGCATGAAAATCCGCCTGTTCGCCGCCGCCGTCGGCCTCACCGCCTCGGCCGCACTCGCCACCGCCGCCGACTGGACACAGTTCCGCGGCACGGACGGCACCGGCGTGTCGTCCGAGAAGAGCCTGCCGACCGCGTGGTCGGCCGACAAGAACGTGGCCTGGAAGGTGAGCGTGCCGGGGGTGGCGTGGTCGTGCCCGATCGTGGTGGGCGACAAGGTGTTCGTCACCACGGCCGTCGCCGACGGTCAGCCGAAGCCGCGGAGCGGCGGCGGGTTCGGGGGCGGCGGTGGCGGCCCCCCCGGCGGGGGTGGCGGCCGGCCGGGTGGGGGCGGCGGGCCCGGCGGCGGCGGCGGCGGGCCGGACAAGGAGTACACGTGGAAGGTGGTCTGCCTGGACCGTGCCACCGGCAAAGAGGTGTGGAGCGAGAAGGCGGCGGTCGGCAAGCCGAAGTACGGCACGCACGGGAGCAACACGTTCGCCACCGAGACGCCTGTGAGTGATGGCGAGCGGGTGTACGCCTACTTCGCCGCCAGCGGCACCGTCTCCGCCTTCGACCTGAAAGGGAAAGAGGTGTGGAAGAAGGACGTGGGCGCGTTCCCGTCGCAGAACAACTGGGGCACGGCCAGTTCGCCGGCGGTCCACGACGGCAAGGTGTTCGTGCAGTGCGACAACGAGAAGGAGTCGTTCCTGATCGCCTACGACGCCAAGACCGGCGAGGAGAAGTGGAAGGAGAAGCGGAGCGAGAAGACCAGTTGGAGCAGCCCGTACATCTGGAAGACGAAAGCCCGCACCGACCTGGTCGTGGTCGGCCCGCAGAAGATCCGCGGGTACGACCCGGCGACCGGCAAAGAGGTGTGGTCCATCACCGTCGGCGGCGGCGGGCAGTGCAACACCACCCCGGTGGGCACCGAAGAGTTGCTGTACGTCGGCACCAGCATGGGCGGCGGTGGCGGCGGCCGGCCGGGCGGCGGTGGTGCCCCGGGCGGCGGTGGTGCCCCAGGTGGTGGCGGGTTCGGCGGCGGGAACAGCCTGTCGGGCACGCTGTTCGCCGTGAAGCCGGGCGCGAAGGGCGACATCACCCCGAAGGAGGGCAAGAAGGACAGCGAAGGGGTGGCGTGGAGCGTGGCCAAGGCGATGCCGTCGGCCGCCAGCCCGCTGGTGTACGACGGTCTGGTGTACACGTTCGACCGCAACGGCGGGACGGTGAGCTGCTACGACGCCAAGACGGGCGACGCCAAGTACAGCAAGGAGCGGCTGCCGAAGGCCGGCGCGTTCTGGGCCTCCCCGTGGGCCTACGACGGGAAGGTGTTCGCCATTGACGAGGCGGGCGTCACGCACGTCATCAAGGCCGGCAGCTCGTTCGAGGTGCTGAGCACGAACACGCTGGGCAAGGACATGTTCTGGTCCACGCCGGCGGTGTCCGGCGGGATGGTGGTCATCCGCGGGGTGGATTCGCTGTACGGCATCAAGTGACCAATTGAGAGCGGGCGAGCCGAGCGGCGTGAGCCGCCGGGTGTCTGAAAC
>JANNDF010000960.1:0-2743 GCA_031387445.1 Planctomycetia bacterium | reverse complement strand
GGGTGTAAATTATTTGCCGGCCTGGGGGTTTGGGTTGGGCGGGTCCCAACGCGCCGGCCAAAACCCGCCGTTTTTGGGGGGGCGGGGTGCTCCCCCCGCGCCAAGCTTACCGCTTCGGCGTGGCAAGCAGCAGGCGGGCTTCCGCTTGCAGGTAGGCGATCATACTGCCCGCCAGCACACAGGAGTGGTACTCCTCCTTCTCCTCGGCCGACAGGGTGCCCTCATTCGCCTTCGCCGCGAGCGCGGCCATCCGCTTCTGGATGGCCGCGTCCGCTTTCAACCCGACCAGCGCGCGGGCGAACTCCGGCGTCAGTTTCTGGCTGAGCGGTCGGAGCAGTTCGTTCATGACGGGGCGTGCGGCGGTGGTGGACATGACGAGAGTTTACCACATTGGTCAGCGGAGAGGCGAACGTCGAACGGGCGAGCTACGGCCGGTCGAAGGGTGTCACGCCCACCGGCAGCCGCGACAGCGGGTCGATTTCGCCGTCGAACTGCGGGCCGTACACCACTTCGACCACGCGGATCGGTCCGTGAATGTGGGCGTTGAACTCGGGCAACTCGGCGGCCGGCACCCACAACTCGCGGTAGATCGGCCCGCCACCGAGCTGTTGCACCGGGTACCTGGACACGAACTCGTCCGGGATGTCGAACTCGGTCACGAACCCACAGTGCCCGGCCTCGGACTCCTTGCTGTTCCATTGGGTGACGATGGCGACGGCGTACTCGCGGGTGAGGACCGGGTAGAAGATCGGCTGCGACGTGAACCGCGGCGGATACTCCCTCCACCCGGACGCGGCGATCAGTTCGAGTTCTTTCAGCCCGACTGGTCGGAAGAGCGTCACGGCGTGTGTTCCGGGAAGGACGGGCGGCGAGCATCCGACGAGCCACGACCGCCAGGGAGCGGAGGTTGAATCACCCACTCCCTGGCGGTCGCGGCTCGCGTGACCCTATTTCTCCTTCTTCTTCGGCGGCTGCCACTCCTTCTGCGGCGGGGGCGGCTCGACTCCCTTCAAATCCAGCGTGCTGATGGCGTTCGTCTTCAGGTCCATCACGCGGATGCGGTGGGCGTTCGTGTCGGCGATGTACAGCTTGCCGCCGGCCACGCTCATCCCGGCCGGCTCGTTCACCGCCGGGTCCTTCGCCTCCCCGCCGAGCAGCGTCTTCACCTTCTTCGTCGCCTGGTCGTACTCCTTCAGCTTGTTGTTGTAGGTGTCGGCGATGAGCAACCGGCCGCCGACCGCGATCACCCCCAGGGCGTGTTGCAGTTTCGCCTTGTCGGCGTCCCCGTCCTCGTCGCCGAAGTAGAACAGCGACCCGCGGCCGGGCTTTCCTATGAGCGTCGTCACCCGCCCCTCACCGTTCAGCGGCACGCGGCGGATGGCGCTGCCCTCGCTGTCGGCCACGTACAGGAACTTGTCGTCGGCCGTCAGGCCGGACGGCTGGCCGAAGTTGGCGGCGAACACCGGGCCGTCGTCGATGTTCTCCCGCCCGGTGCCGGCGAACGACTGAATCTTGTTCGCCTTCAGGTCGTAGGTCCAGATCTGGTGGTGCCCGGCCATCGCGATGTACAGCGTGCCGCCCACCTTCAGCAGATCCCACGGGCTGTTCAGGCCGGTTTTCAGCGGGTCGGCGGGGGTGTCCACGTCGCGGGTGTCACGGGCCTGGGTGCCGGTGCCGGCGACAGTTTTGACAGTGCCCGCTTTCAGGTCCGCCGCACGGATCACGTGGTTCTTTCGGTCGGCGATGTACAGGGTGTCGCCGTCCAGGGCCATGCCCTGCGGGTCGTCGAACTGCACGTCGGCGAACTTGCCGTCCTTGTTGCCCGGCGTGCCGGCCCCGATGATCGCCTGCTTTTCGCCCTTCAGATTGGTGACAACGACCCGGTGGTGGGTGCTGTCGGCGACGAACAGGCGGTCGGACTTTTCGTCCGCGAGGATTTTGCCGGGGAAGAAGAGGGGGGTGTCGCCGGCCTCGCGGAACCGCACCAGGTCGAACCGCATGGGCGTCTCGTTCAGCACTTTCTTTTCTTTCGCCTCGGCGATCAGCTTGCCGATCTCCCTGTCGAGCAGGTCGAACTGCCCCTCGCCGGACGTGGTGCCGACGTAGTTTCCATCGGCGTCGATGAGGGCGTACGACGGCCAGGAGCTGATTTCGAAGGCGTCCCAGATCTTGTGGTCGCCGTCGTTCACCACCGGGTGGGCGATCTCGTACCGCAGGACCGCCTTGCGGATGCTCTTGGTGTCTTTTTCGTTGTCGAACTTGGCCGAATGCACGCCGATGACGACCAGCTCCTTCTCGTACTTCTTCTCCAGTTTGGCCAGGTCGGGTAGAATGTGGATGCAGTTGATGCAGCACAATGTCCAGAAGTCGAGAAGGACGATCTTGCCCTTCAAGTCGACCAGTTTGATCGGCCCGGCGGTGTTCAGCCAGTCCAGCTTCTCGGCGAACGCCGGGGCCTTCGTCCGGTCCTTCGGCGGGACTTGGGCGGCGGACAGTTGGCGAACGTCGAGCGGTCGCGGGGCGTTCACTAGAACGACGGTCAGAACCCCGAGCACAAGTCCACCGGCCAGTACAGCCGGCAGAACCCAGCGGCGGGCGGAAGAAGCGGACGAACTCACAGGCGGCCTCCGGAGAGCAGGGCAGACGGTGGATGTTATGGTAGACGATCGGGCGGGCGGGGCGTATCGGGAAATGGGAGTGTTGTTCCGGCGAGCCGTGCCCCGTGAGGGGCCGGGTTCTTGAA
>JANNDF010000916.1:0-2271 GCA_031387445.1 Planctomycetia bacterium | reverse complement strand
GTTTGTACAACCCGGCGGCTCACGCCGCTCGGCTCGCCTGTGCATTCTAACCGTGTGGTCGAGCGAGGTGTTTGCGGCTCAACTGTCTTCCAGGTAGAATAGCACGTCCGCCAGTTCGCCGCACGCCGCCTGTGCGTCAGCCCAGCGGCCTTCGGCCACCGCCGACCGCACGCGGCCGGTCAGCTTGTCCAACTCTGCCTGATCCTCATTCGACGCCTTCGCCCGGATGCGGTCTGCCTTCGTCAGCAGTGAATCGGCCTGGGCAGTCTCACGGGTGCCTTCCGTCACAGCCGGTTGAGTGGCCGGGGACGGAGTGACGGCCCCGATCCGCGAGTGTGGCTGCGGGGCTTGCTCGGACGGCTCCAGTTCCGCCTCCTCCTCGTCCTCGTCCTCGTCCTCGTCCTCGTCGTCCACGCCGAACGGATCGTCGTCGTCGTCGTCGTCGTCGTCGTCGTCGTCCTCGTCCTCGCCATACGGGATGTCGTCGAAAAGCTCGTCGGCCTCGTCTTCCAGCCCCTCGTCGCCACCCGGGATGATGTCGGACACACTCATCGACACGCCTTCGGTTTCCTCCTCCCCTTCACTCCAAGTCGGGTTCGCCCACATGCGATCCAGCCGCTGCTGGGCGGCCTCCCGCTCTTCCACAGCGAACCGGGCCATCGCGTTTTCGATCGTCACCTGCTTGAGCATGCCGGTCGCCTTCTCGCGGGCGCCCACCTTCAGCGTGCCGTCGAGCGTCAGGTCCATCTGCACGACGATCTGGTTGCCGGCCGGCACGCGGGCCAGCCCTTCCACCAGGAACTTGCCGACGCGGTGGTTCCGCCGCACGTCCCCGCTCTCCCCCTGGAACACGTCGATCTCGACCGTCGGCTGGTTGTCCGACACGGTGCAGAAGACTTCGCTCCGCGACGCCGGCAGCGGGGTGTTGCGGGTGATGATGGGGGTGAACTTGAACTCGTTCGCGTGCAGCGAGAACGACTGCGGGATTTCGAGCGACTTGATGCCGATGCTGTGCGGGGTGATGTCGACGAGCACCGCCCCGACGCTCTCGCCGGCGATGATGCCTGCCTGCACCGCCGCGCCGAGGGCCACGCACAGGTCGGGGTGAACCTCGCGGTGGGCCGGCTGGCCGAGCCGCTCTTCGAGCAGCCGGGCGATCATCGGCGTGCGGGTGCTGCCACCCACCAGCACCACCTGCTTGATCTGGGCGGCGGTCAGCTTGGCGTCGTCGAGCGCCTTCTGCACGCACTGCATGGTGCGGTCGATGAGCGGGGCAATCAGCGCTTCGAATTCACTCCGCCCGACCTCCTGTGAGAGGTGCAGCGGCACGCCGTCCTTCTCGGCGATGAACTCCTCCTCGATCTTGGCGAAGGCGTGATCGGACAGGTGCTTCTTCGCGTTCTCGACGGCCCGCAGCAGCCGCGCCCGCGTGGACTTGTTCGCCCGCAGATCGACGCCGTACAGTTTCTCGAACTCGTCCGCCACGCTGTTCAGGAACAGTTCGTCGAAGTCGTCCCCGCCGAGTTGCGTGTCGCCGTGGCTGCTCAGCACCTCGAACACGCCGCCTTCGGCGCTCAACACGCTCACGTCGAACGTCCCGCCGCCCAGGTCGTACACCAGGAACTTCTCGTTCCCGCTCGGGTCGGGGGTGTACGTCAGCGCCGCGGCGGTCGGCTCGTTGATGATCCGCACCACTTCCAGCCCGGCCAGTTGCCCGGCCTCGCGGGTGGCCTGCCGCTGGGTGTCGTTGAAGTACGCCGGCACCGTGATGACGGCTTTCGTCACCGGCTTTCCCAGATCCTTCTCGGCGGCTTCCTTCAACCGGCGGAGGATCATGGCCGAGATTTCTTGCGGGCGGAACTGCTGCTCGCCGATGGCCACCTTCACGTCCTGGCCCATCTTCCGCTTGATCGACTTGATGGTGCGATCCGGCGCCAGCACGTACTGGTTGCGGGCCGACTTGCCGACGAGCAACTTGCCGTCGTCGGCCACGCCGACCACCGACGGCAGGATCGGGTCGCCGTCCACGCTGATGACCCGCGGGCGGCCGTTCTCGACCACCGCCACTTCGCTGTTGGTCGTGCCCAGGTCGATGCCGACGATCACGTCTGCCATGAGTTCACCGCGGGGTTCACGCCGAATGGTCTGAGGGGAATTGTACGCCGACAGGGCGAGCGGGGGGGGGGCCCCCCCCCGGGGGGGTGGGACAAGCGGGGGGGGGGCCCCCCCCGCGCCGGGTTAACGCCCCCCACCCCCCCCCGCCCCCCGCCC
>JANNDF010000871.1:0-20450 GCA_031387445.1 Planctomycetia bacterium | reverse complement strand
TACGGATTTGGCGCTCTTGCATGCGCATGCGCACGCGAAACTGCCGGTGGCTGTGCTGGGCGACTCGAAGACGCTGAAGCCCGGACACCTGGTGATCGCGATCGGCAATCCGCTTGGGTTCGAGTCGACGGTGACTGCGGGCGTGGTATCCGCGTTGGGCCGGTCGCTTCGCGCGAGTTCGGGGCGGTTGATCGACGATGTCATCCAGACCGACGCGGCGTTGAACCCCGGCAACAGCGGCGGGCCGCTGGTGGACAGCCGCGGGAACGTGATCGGCATCAACACGGCCGTCATCCAGCCGGCACAAGGCATCTGCTTCGCCGTGCCGATCAACACCGCCAAAGTGATCCTGCCGCACCTGATGGCGCACGGGCGGGTGATCCGCGGGTTCCTCGGCGTGCAGGTGCGGCAGGTGCCCATCGCCCCGGACGTGCGCGCACGGCTCAACATCACGCAGCCGACCGGCGTGGAGATTCAGATGATGGAGGAGGACGGCCCGGCGATGAACAGCGGCCTGTGGATCGACGACGTGATCGTGACCTACGGCGGGCAGCCGACGCCGACGGTGGAAGACCTGTTGCGACTTCTGACCACCTTCCCGGTGAACCAACCGCAGGCGGCGGTGGTGGTCCGCGAAGGGGCCGTGGTGACGCGGCGGGTGACGGCGGTGGAACACCCCGAAGCGGTCGGGCGGTGAGAGGCGAGACGAGCCGGAAGCGTGAGCGACGGAAGGAGGTAACAGGAGGCGAGAAGCGTGAGCGACGGCAGAACGAAACCCGCCGCTCATGCTTGTCGCCCGCCCGTCATGAACCCGTCGCTCACTTCCGGCTCGTGTGCTCCTCATTCCACCCAACTCACCACATCACCGAACGTCGCCACCAGCTCCGCCCGCATGTCGTCCGTCAGGTTCCGCGTCGGCAACACCAGGCTCGTCAGGTCAGGTGCGGGCTGGGCGGTGAGCAGGTGTTTCGCTCCGGTGTCGGAGATCGGGTTGTTCCGCAGATCCAACTCCACCAAGTTCGGCCAGAATCTCCCGCGCGTGAGGTAGCGCACTGCCGCGTTGTCGCAGTGCGTGTTCGCCAACCCGAGCGACCGCAACCCGGCGAGGTGCGGCGAGCGAGCGAGCATCTTGATGCCGTCGGTGCCCAGCCGGTTGCCGGCGAGCACCAGCTTGCGGAGCGGGGCGTAGGCGGGTGATTGGGCGAGCGGTTCGATGGCTTTCACGTCGAGCATCGATTCGGTCAGGTCGAGGATTCGCAGGCTGTGGGCGGCGGTGGTCAGGATGGCCATGCCCGCTTGCATGAGCGGGTTGCCGCTCAGCCGTAGCACTTCCGTCTGTTTGGCAATTCCGGAATCGACCATCGCCCGCGCCGCCGACGGGCCGAACCCCATATGGTACAGGTCGAACTCGGTCAGGTTGACGGGACCGTTCTGCGCGATCCCTTCGAGAGTTTCGTCCACCGACCCGTACCCGTGCCGCATCGTGAGGGACGTGAGCTGCTTCCCCAGCGGGGCGGCGAACAGGTCTTCCAGAATGATCGGGATCGACGGGAAGTTGGTCGTTTCTAACCGCAGTGACGTGATGCCGGTGGTGTGCGGCGATTCACGCAGACAGCGGAGCGGCTCGTTCGGCGACGATATACCGGTGAGGGCGACGGAGCGAATGCGGGTGAGCCACGGCGACGCGGCGAACTCCCGCCACTGATCGAGGGTCGCGGTGCCGAGGTGCAGTTCGCCGACCGGCTCCCGGCTCGCGAAGGATGACAACTCCCGGTCCAAATCGATCGGATTCATCGTCCGGATTGCCCATCCGAACCCGCGACGGAATGGGGTCTGAATCCAACTGGTGGCAGAGTAGATTATAGACGACCACTCCGGTAACGAGGCCACCCACCCTTCACCCGTCAGCCACTCCCGCTTCCGCGTTTTGCACAGCACCGCGAACGGTTCGTACTCGGGCGTCTTCGCCAACTCGATCTGGGCGCGGATGAACGCCGCCCGGTCGGGGTCGCCGTTCTCCTCCAGGTAGTCGGCGAACACCAGCCGCGGCAGGTCGTCGTCCGGGGACGCGAGTACCGCTTGCCGGAGGGCGTCGAGGGTGGACATGTCGCGCCCTATTCGCGGTCGTCGCCGAGCGGGTCTTCGCCACCCTCCCGCTTCCACGCCGCGTAGTTCTCCCAGTTGGCCGGGCTGAGCTTGAACGGCGGGAAGTCCACTTGGCCGATGCTCAGGTAGCCCCGCGGCGGTTTGGTCGGGTCGGCGGCGTTCTCGAACTCCAGGGCGACGTCGCGGCGGGCGGCGATGATCACCTCCCCGCTCGGTTCGAGGAAGAACGCCGAGTCGCCGAGCAGCAGGCCGGTGAGGAACGGGCTGGTGGGGAAGGCCACCGCCCGCGGGTCGAGTTTCGGGTCGGCGTCCCGCAGGTCGGCCAACAGGCCGTTGAACCACCGCAGTTGCTCGCGGGTGGGGCGGGCGGGCATCCGCCGCACGAGGCTCACATACGACCGCAGGATGTTCAGCGCCTGAAACGTCCAGAGCACGCCGAACCCGATGAACACGTAGTCCACCTGCTTCGTCGCCTGCCAGAGCAGGAACGCCCGCACGCCGTTCGACGCGGCGAACGCCAGCATGACGACGCCGTCGAACAGCAACCCTTCGGCCGACGGGAAGAAGCGTTGCGTCAGGCCGACGCACACCTCCAGCACGGCCAGCGCGAGTGAGATGAGGCTGAAGACGCCCCACGGGTCGCCGCCCGGCATCTGAACGTAGAACCAGTACCAGAAGCCGAGCATCATCAGCCCGAACACCAGGCTGTGCCCGCCCCGCCCGCGGACGTGGTTGCACACCTTGCGGTACTCGGCCACCCGCCGCATCACCAGCCGGGTTTCTTCGGGCGTCGGCTCGTTCGGCTCGTCGTCCATTCGGCGGTCCACACGGGTGACCCCGGCAGTGATGCCGGGGGTGCTTCTGAGAAATTCTACAGTGGGGCATTCTACCCCCGGCATCACTGCCGGGGTTCACCACGCGGTCACGCCGCCTTCGTCGGCCAGTCGGGGCAGCGCCGGCAGACGAACACGTGGTAGTTGCCGGCGAAGCTGAACCCGGCCGCGTTCGCCGCAGTCGTCCACAGTTCCGGCTTGTTCGCCTCCTCGTTCGGGATCCAACTCGCCTCCCGCCACTCGTCGGCGTCGAGCGTGAGCAGGTAGTCCATGCCGCGGTGGCAGGTGTCGCACGCCGGCGGGTTCGGGTTGCCCACCCACCGCGGGAAGCCGCCCGCCTTTGTACCGGGGGCCACGCTCAGTTGCTCGGTGTACGCCGTCACCGGGTCGCCCCCGCCCGGCGGTTTCCACGCTTCCAGCCGCTCGCGGAAGGGGGTCACCTTCGCCGTCGCCCAGTCGGGTAATTCCAGTACCTTCTCGACGAAGAACCGACAGGGTATTGGGAGGTAGCCAGGGTAGGCGTGCGTGGTCGGCGGCAGGTCGGCGTGGGGCCGGGGGGTGTCCTTCAACTTCCGCCACACCACGAGTGGCTTCGGCGTGCCGGTCTCTTTGGAATCCCGCGGCGACCAGAGCAGTTGCAGCACGTCCGAGCCGGGCTTGAACTTCACCTGCGTCGGGCAGTCGCCGGCGAGCAGTTGCAGCACCGGCACGTATGGGATTTTGAACGCCTCGCACGTCGGCCACGGCTCGCCCGCCGGCCACGCGATCGCCCCGCCGAGCTTGCTCTGGTCGGTCGCGGGTTCGTCCGAAAACCGCGGGTGCAGGCGGTGCGTCATCCGCAGCAGCGGCTTCAACTCCGGGAACTCCCTCAGCAGATCGACCGCCCGCGGCGAGGTGGTGCGCACGGCCGTCGTCGGCACCTTTCCGGCGGCGAGGGCGGCGAGGTGCGACTCGCGGGCGGCCTTCTCGGTGGCGATACGGCGGGCGTCTGCGGGCGACACCACCGGGGCGTTCGGGTCGCGGCGACAGCCGACGAACGGCAGGGCGGCGGCGGCGGCGAGGAAATGGCGGCGGGGGAGCATCGGGATTCCGTGGGGGCCGGTATCCGATATCGTAGGCAGATGACCATTCGTGCCCTCGACACCGTCCCTTCGGCCGTCGCTCATCGCGTGCAGTTGCTCCGCGATCTGCCTGCCGGGGATCTGCTGATCCACGAGATTTACCGCAGCCTACAAGGCGAAAGCACCTACGCCGGCCTGCCGTGCGTGTTCGTCCGCACCTCGGTCTGCGATTCGAGATGCTCGTGGTGCGACACCCCCCACGCGTTCACCCATGGCGAGCGGATGAGCCGGGCGGCCGTGCGGGAGAAGGTCCTCTCCTTCGACTGCCCGCTGGTGGAAGTGACCGGCGGGGAACCGCTCCTTCAACCGGACGTGCTGCCGCTGATGGCCGAACTGTGCGACGCCGGCAAGACGGTGCTGGTCGAAACGAGCGGGGCGCACGACGTGGGTGTGATCGACCGGCGGGTACACGTTGTCATGGATTTGAAGTGCCCGGACAGCGGGGAGTGCGACCGCAACCGCTGGACGAACCTGGGCCTGCTCAAGCCGGCCGACCAGATCAAATTCGTGATCGCCAGCCGGCGGGACTGGGAGTGGGCCGAGCGGGTGGTGCGGGAACACCGCCTGGACGAGCGGTTCGCCGTGCTGGTCAGCGGGGTGTTCGGGGCGATCGGGTTGAAAGAACTGGCCGAGCTGGTGCTGGCGAGCGGGCTGAACGTGCGGATGCAACTTCAGATGCACAAGTACATCTGGGACCCGAAGGCGCGCGGGGTTTGAGGTGAACCGGCGGCGTGAGCCGCCTGGCTGCCCTCACCCGCGGGTTGACACCCGCGGTTCAGCGGAGAAGGGCCCACACTTCTGCCTGCAACCCGAATGTGCACGCCACCAGCCCGCCCTTTCGCTTCGCCCCGCGTTGGCCGTACCGCACCGTTCCGCCGTCGAACTCCGTCACCACCCCGCCGGCCTCGATCACCAGCACCTCGCCGGCGCACACGTCCCAGTCATGGAACTCGGGGTAGCTGTTCACGTACACGTCGGCCTCCCCGCGGGCCACGAGTGCCAGCTTGATGCCGGCCGAGTACGTCTCGATCACCTTCGCCGGCCCGAGTTTCGTCACCATCGCTTTCGTCTTGCCCGGCTTGCTGTGGCTCTGCGTCAAGGTGGCACGCGGGAGGGTGTCGCACGTCGTCACCCCGCACCGTACCGGGTCGGCGTCGCCTACCCTAACCCAGCACCCGTAGCCGGTTGCCGCATAAGTCACCCGGTTCTGTGTCGGCTCGGCCACCACGCCGACCACCGGGCGGTCGCCCACCGTCAGCCCGATCATCACGCTGAACTCGCCGTTCTTGATGGCGAACCCCTTGGTGCCGTCGATCGGGTCGATCACCCACGTGCGAGCCGCCCCCGACGGTGCGAGCGCGGCGGTGGGCGTCACCTCTTCGGCCACCAGCCCGTCGGCCGGGAAGGCGGCGTGCAGGTGCTTCAGGATGATCTCTTGCGCCCCGCGGTCGGCGTGGGTGGAGATGTGTGCCGGGGCGTCCGGGATGGCGGTGAAGGCGGCGTACTCGGCGGTCAGGTACTTGCTGGCGGCGTCCGCCGCCGCTAGCGCTTCGTTCAGTTCGCGGGTGTAGTCCATGCGGGGATTGTAGGCGTTCGCGCGGGCGGTGAAATATCGGCACCGGGTGGAACGTACATGCAGTACGCGGCATCGCCCGCTTGCGGGAACCCATCATCTCGGAGGGCCGGCCCATGAAGAACTACGACTACGAGCTGACCATCGTGCTGGACGACCACGGCTACCAGCAGGCGCTCGCTCTGCAAGCCAAGACCGGGCGGGACAAGTCGAAGATCCTGAAGTGGTATCGCAACGGACTGGGCAGCACGTACTCCCTGATCAACTCCGACGGGAGCGTGTCGGCCGACAAGTTCACCAGCAACCGGTGGATCCGCCTGAACTTCATCGGGCACGGGGACTCGGGGTCGAGCGTGGTGTGCGACACCGGCTCGCACCGCACCTGGCCGCCGGAGAAGCTGGCCACGGAGCTGAAGGCGGCGGTCAATTTCGCCCTGCCGAAGTACGGCGCGTACAAGTTCAAGCGGCTGAGCATGATCGTCTGCTACGGCGGCGGGCACACGTACATCACGAAGAACAGCTACGGGGCGATCATCGACCCGAGCGACTCGTTCGGGTACAAGTTCTTCGCCGCGGCGAAGGGGTGGATCACCGACATGACCGCCCGCGGGGACGTGTCGAGCACCCAGACGCTCCGCAGCGGCGGGCCTACCGGCACCCTCAACTACGCCCACTACACCGGCGGGTACAAGACGGTCGGTGCCGACGACGCGCACAAGGACAAGTACCGCAAGGTGCGGTTCTACGACAACGCCGGCGCGGTGGGGGTGGAGTGGCCGTACCTCGGGTACGACTGAGGACCGCTCCCCGCTCCGGGGCGTGTCGGCGCTCGCCGCCGCCAGCGCCCCGAGACGGGGCATTCGCTCACATCGCCGCGGCTCCCATGTTGCTAATTTGGATGCCCGACGCCTCGGCCGCGCCGCCCGTCTTCTTGGGCAGTTGAGCGCCGAAGTATCCCGACCACGCGATGGCCAGAATGTCGGGAGTCAGTTCCAGCGGCTTGCTGCGGAATCGGCAGATGTCCCGAGACCGCTCGATCAAGTCCCGCGGTTCGCACGCCCGCAGCTCCCGCCCCTCGGCGGCGTACCGCTCCAACAGCCCTTCCAGCACCCCCGGCGGGATGGCCACCCCCTGCTTGCCCGCGTACCCCTTGAAAATCTGGGCATACTGCTCGGGTGTCGGCGCTTCGAGCAGGAGCCGATAGCCCATCCGCCGGAGGAACGCCGGGTCGGTCACCGTGTCCAGCCCCAGGTTGGTGGCGATGATGAGCACCTGCCGCAGGGGTACGCAGATCTTCTGCCCGGTGGTCAGGGTGAAGTAATCGACCTGGTGCTCCATCGGGGTGATGAAGCGGTTCAGCAACTGGTGCGGGGACACCCGCTCGCGGCCGAAGTCGTCCACCAGGAAGATGCCGCCGTTCGCCTTCAGGTGCGGCGGCGCCTCGTAGTACCGCAGGGCCGGGCTGTACACCAGGTCGAGGTATTCGAGCGTCAGTTCGCCCCCGACCACCACCATCGGCCGGCGGCACCGCACCCACCGGTGATCGACGGCCGCCGACTTGTCCCCTTCGAAGGTGGTCTTCTGGTGTACCTGCTCGTCGAACAGGCGGATGATGCTGTCCCGCACGCTGATGCAGTACGGCACCCAGATGTCACCCTGCAAGGCCTTGTGGATCTGCCGCCCGATGCTGCTCTTGCCGTTGCCCGACGGCCCGTACACGAACAGGCTCCGCCCGGACGACGCGGCCAGTCCGGCCAACTCGATGGCCTTCGGGCTGAGGACCAATTGCGACAGCGCGTCGGTGACGTGGTGCGGCTTCACCTCCGGCGAGTGGGCGAACTCCCACCGCAGCATGGCCGCGTAGGCGTCCAGGCTCACCGGCGCCGGGCCGAGGTAGCTGTTCACCTCCAGCGCCCGCTCGGCGTGCCGCCGGCCGGTGTCGGTGATGCGGTAGATCGGCCGCTCCTTGGTCCCCGACATGGTCGTCTCGATCCACCCTTCCGTCAGCAGGGCGGAGCACACCTCGGCGGCCACCGACGGGGGGATCCGCAGACGGTCGCACAGGTGGTCGCCGGCGAAGCGGTTGCTGGCGTGGGCGAACTTGGTGGCCAGATCGACCAGCGCGTTCTCGCCCAGTTTCATGTCGGCAATGGTCTGCGGCGCCCGCGGGCAGACGGTGTCGCCCAGGCGGCCGAGCGGGGGCAGATTCGGGTCTTTGCTGGGGGATGGTGCGTCCATCGGCGAGCGGCCTCGGCGGGTCGAGTCGGCGGGTACGGAGAGGGTTCGGGCTAGTGTAGCAGACGATTCGGAGGAACCTACCGGCCGGACGCAACTCCGCCGCGACGGGCGGGGGTGATGAACGACCCGAGGCGATACCGGCTGGAAACCGCCGCCGACCGCGAACGGGATCGCTTCAACGAGGCGTTCCCCCTGCCGGAGTTGCCGGACCTCGGCGACAGGAACGATTGACGCCGACAGGTTGGGGAATCGAACGCCCTGTGATCGCCCGACAGGAACGAACCTTCCGCGGTGGTGGCAGCTCGGACGTGTTGAAGACGCTGGACAACAACTTCTTGTCGTCCGCCATGGCCGTCGGTTCGGGGTGAGGAGGGCATTCAGGTGATCGGCGTCGCGCGGGGCGAAGGTGCACAGCCGCTCGGTGTCTTTGGTGCCGAACAGCCACCGGAGTGGTGGTCCGGCCGACCACTGAGGCGTGTCAGCAACATTCCGCAATCGGACGGCACGCGCGTGGAAGACCGGCCGAAACTGGTGGAGTACACTTCCGAACCGAGCCGGGGTGGGGGTCAGCATGGCGAAGGGCGATTTCAAAATGGGGCCGAAGGAGTGGGACGCGGCGGCGGAAGCCTACGCCCGCCTCCGAGAGCCGCTCACTCTCCCCTACGGCCTCGACACGTTGGCGGCACTCCGGGTCCAACCCGGCGAGCGGCTGCTCGACCTCGCCACCGGCACGGGCGGGGTCGCCCTCGCCGCCGCCCGCCGGGGGGCCGAGGTCGTGGCCGTCGATTTTTCACCCGGCATGGTCGGGTTCCTCGCCGCACGGGCGAAGGACCAGGGTATCGGGGGCGTCTCGGCACGGGTCATGGACGGTCAGAACCTGGACCTGCCGCCGGCACACTTCGACGCCGCCTGCTCCGTGTTCGGGGTCATGTTCTTCCCCGACCACCGGGCCGGACTGACCGAACTGCGGCGTGTCCTCAAACCCGGCGGGCGGGTTGCGGTCGCGGTGTGGCAGAGTCCTTCCCGAATGGGGCATCTGGCGGTGTGGGAATGGGCCATCCGTTCGGTCTACCCCGACGCATCCCCCTTTCCCCGCCCGCCCGCGTGGGTCCAGATGGACACCCCGGACGGCTTGCGGCGGGAGATGGAGGGGGTCGGGTTTCAGGGCGTCTCCGTCGCCCCGGTCGCCCACCCGTGGGAAGTTCCGTCGGCCCGGTGGTTCGTCGAGAACACCGAGCCCGGTCAAGCGTTCTTCGACCGACTCGGCCCCGACTCCCGTGACCGGATCCGGGAGGCGGTCCTTGTCCAACTCCTGGCCGAGCACGGCGACGAGCCGTTCGCCCTGACCGCCCACGCCCACATCGGCATCGCCACCAAATAACCACCGGGAGGAGTCAGCGATGAAGAACTGTGTTACTCTCGCACTCGCCATTGTCGCAGTCGCGGCAAGCAACGTCGGGTGCGGACAGCGGAAGGAGGTCGCCGTGACGGAGGCCAACAACGATCAGGGCGTCGCACCTGAACCCAAGCCAGAGGAGCATCCCAAGCACGGAGATCACAAACACGCCTTTGCCGACCCGGCGGAGATGTCGAAGAAGTGGAACGACCCGGAACGGGACAAGTGGCAGCACCCGGAGGAGATCGTCGCGGCCCTGGCCCTGAAGCCGGGGGCGACGGTCGCGGACATCGGGGCGGGGACGGGCTACATGGTGGCCCCCTTGAGCAAGGCGGTTGGCAACGGCGGCACGGTCATCGCCATCGACGCCTCGGCTGAGATGGTCGAGTACCTGGCGAAACGCAAGGACGAGTTGGGGCCGGCCAAGATCGTGCCACGAAAGGTCGGCTTCGACGACCCCGAGATCCAGACCGCGAGCGTGGACGCGGTACTGACGCTGGACACCTGGCACCACGTCAAGGGGCGTGAGGCATACGCCAAGAAGGTGTACGACGGGCTGAAACTGGGCGGACGGTTCGTGGTGGTGGAGTACGAGGTCGATGCGGAGGTCGGCCCGCCGAAGGCGATGCGGCTCGACCCCAAACAGGTGACGAAGCAACTCGAAGGAGCGGGCTTCCGGGTCGAGGTGGTGAAGGAGTCGATGCCCCGGCATTACGTCGTCGTCGGGCACAAGGATTAGGTTTCGCTTGGCCGACCGACCAGTTCGCCGGGGGTGCAGCCGAACGCCCGCCGGATGTGGGAGTGCAAGTGGCTCTGGCTGGCGAACCCGACCGCCACCGCCACTTCCGCGATGATCCCCCGGCCCGCAGAAGTTCCCTCGCCCGCGCGACCCGGCGGCGGATGACGTACTGGTGCGGCGTCACGTCGGTGGACGTCTTGAACAGCCGGGCGAAATGGAACCGGCTTCGATTCACAAGGGACGCCAAGTCGTCGAGTGTGAGGGGCGTGTCGAGGTTGCGGACGATGTGTCGATCCAACCGGGCCAACTCTTCGTCCGAAAGCCGGGCGACGGGTTTGTTCGACCCGGAGTCGCTGGCGTACTCCCGAATCAGGTGAACGCCGAGGGCGGTTGCCAGTGACGAGGCGAACAGTTCTCCCCCGGCCCTCCCCATGCGGCCCACTTCGTCCGCAAGCGTCGTCACCACCCGCTGGACGAACGAGTCCTTCCGCATGATCGCCGGGGCGGCGTTTCCGAGGGTCACGCCCCCGGCGTCATCGGCCACACGGCTGAAGATGGCCGGGGACAGGCACACCAGGATGCTCTCGAACGCCTTCTCGGTGCGGACCGCCGTGGGCACACGGGCCGGGCAGAAGAACACGTCCCCAACCGCCGGGCGGATCGAGCGACACCTCCCGTCCCCGTAACACCAGAGCGAAGAACCGGGGCTGGACAGCAGCACCGTGATCGAGTGGAAGTCGTGGGTGTGCCGCCCGGCTCCGTCGCCCGGAGGTCGAATCCCCCGATGCAGTGCCACCCCGTCCGCCAGCCGGGTGGCGATTGCCGGAGTCGGGAGTGTGTGGTCGTTCATGCCCGTCACCGTGCTGGTCAGCGGGGGCGGCTCCGGCGGGGCACGCCGCCAACGGCTGCTCGACGACATTCTACACCGACAGGCCATTGCTGCCGGTGCGAACACCCGGAACGTGAGCGGTACTGTCGCTACGTCTTCGGCCCCTGCTTCACGGCCACGAACGCGGACTCGTCGCCCTGGCGGACGGCGATCAGGCCGTGCAGATCGCCCTCCATGAGGACCGCCCACCCGCGGCCCAGGCGGGGTCCATCTGGTCGTTGCCCTCCCACGTCCACTCGTCGCACGCAAGCCGTCCCGCGTATTCAGCCGGCCGTCCATCCCGCCGCACACGTACCCGACTGGAACTCGCCGGCGGCTCCGGCGACGAACGTGACGTGGCCCTCCACCTCGACACCGACGAAGTCCGGAACGCACAGGTCCGTGCGGGTGATCCGCCATCGCAGTGGGCGGTGAGGCGCCAGACGCGGGGGCCCATGCTTCGGTGGACCCGCATCGGGTGGGCGACCCGGTCGGGCAAGGTGTTCGCGCCGGTCCTCCGCCACCCCCGACAGGATTCTCACGCCAACTCGACGAGCGTGTCGGGTACACTCAGCATGGCTCTCGTGGTCTGGCACCGCCGGCCGGTGTGAGGAACAAGTCTCATGCTCGAACAGCGTCGTGGGGTCGGCTGGCTCCTGCTCGCCGGTTGCCTGGTGACCGGTCGGCCGGTCGCGGCCGCCGAGGGTGTCGACTACCTCAAGCAGGTCAAGCCGCTGCTCGAAGCCCGGTGCTACTCCTGCCACGGCACGCTCAAGCAGAAGGGCAAACTCCGTCTGGACACGGCGTCGCTGGCGATCAAGGGCGGTGGTTCGGGGCCGGCGGTGGTGGCCGGCGACCCGGCCAAGAGCGAACTGCTCGGGCGTGTGTCGGCGAAGGGCAAAGAGCGGATGCCGCCCGAGCACGAGGGCGAGCCGTTGACCGGACCGCAGGTCGAGCTGTTGCGGAAGTGGATCGCGGCCGGGTCGCCTCACCCGGCGGACGAAACGCCGGAAGCAGACCCCCGCGACCACTGGGCGTTCAAACCTGTCGTCCGCCCGCCGGTGCCCAAGCTGAAGGCGGCGGACTGGGTGAAGAACCCCATCGACGCCTTCGTCGCCCGACGGCATGAGGACCGCGGCCTGACGCCACTCCCGGAGGCGCCGCGCGCGGTGCTGCTGCGGCGGCTGTCGCTCGACCTGATCGGGCTGCCGCCGACGCCCGAGGAGACCGCCGCCTTCCAGGCCGACGACCGCAAGGACTGGTACGAGCGGGCGGTGACCCGCCTGCTCGACGACCCCCGCCACGGCGAGCGGTGGGCGCGGCACTGGATGGATGTGTGGCGGTACAGCGACTGGTGGGGGTTGGGCAACGAACTGCGGAACAGTCAGAAACACATGTGGCACTGGCGGGACTGGGTCGTCGAGGCATTGAACAAGGACACCGCGTACGACGAGATGGTCCGGCAGATGCTCGCGGCGGACGAACTGTACCCGACCGACCCCGACAAGTTGCGGGCGACGGGGTTCCTCGCCCGCAACTACTTCCTGTTCAACCGCCACCAGTGGATGGACGAGACCGTCGAGCACGTGGGCAAGGCGTTCCTCGGGCTGACGATGAACTGCGCTCGCTGCCACGACCACAAGTACGACCCGATCCCGCAGGTCGATTACTACCGCCTGCGGGCGTTCTTCGAGCCGTATCATGCCCGATTGGATGTGGTGCCAGGCGAGGTTGATTTGGAGCGGGACGGCCTCCCTCGGGTGTTCGACGCCCGCCCGGACGAACTGACCTACCGCTTCGTCCGCGGCGACGAGAAGAACCCGGACAAGTCCAGCGCGATCGCGCCGGGGGTGCCCGCGTTTCTGGCCCCGAAGCTCGCAGCGATCAAGCCGGTCGATCTGCCGGTCGAGGCGTGGCAGCCGCAGCGGCGGGCGGGGGTGATCGACGGCTACATCGCGGCCGCCAAACAGAAAGTGGCCACCGCCGAAGCCGCCCTCGCGACTACAGACAAACGCGTGGCTGACGCTAGGGAGACCGCCAAGGACAAACCCGACCCGGTCAAACCGTCGTCGCCCGGCGTGAAACCGGTGAACGACGCCAAGCCGCTCGTCGCCGACGATTTCGCCAAGTTCGACAAGGAGCGCTGGCAACTCTTCGGCGGCGACTGGAAGCACACGGCGAACCGTCTCGAACAGAAGCAGGACGGTGCGAAGCGGGCCGCCCTCCGGCTGGCCGCCAAACCGCCACAGGATTTCGACGCCACCGTGCGGTTCACCCTGCTCGGCGGGAGCAAGTGGCGGAGTGTCGGGCTGGGGTTCGACGCGGCCGACGGGGATCCGACGGACGACACCGCGGCCACCTATCACGAACAACAGGTGTACGTGAGCGGCGTGGCCGGCGGGTCCAAGATCCACGCCGTGTACAACGACGGCGGGAAGTGGCAGTATCCGCCGGCCCCGGCCGTCCGCATGCTGACGGTCGTCCCGGACAAGGAGTACACGCTCCGCCTTCAAGTTCGCGGCCAACTCATCAACGCTTCGCTCAACGGCGATCCCGTCCTCGCCTGTAACACCCCGCTCGCCCGGCGGGACGGCCGGCTCCAGATCTCCACGTTCGACGCGCTCGCCGTGCTGCACGAGGTGCGGGTCGAACCGCTCGGCCCGAAAGTCGAGTTGCGGCCGCCGGACGACCCCTCGGCCGGTGCGCCTGTCACCGTGGACGCCGCCGAGGCCGAGCAGCGGGTAGCGAAGGCGGCGGTGGCCGTGGCACGGGCTGAACTGACGGCAGTTGAGTTGCGGGCGAAGGCCTGGCAACTGGTCTGGGCCGAGGGTGACGAGAGCCAGCGGCGTGCCGCCCACGCCGCGGCGGTCAAGGCCGACCGCGAGGTGGCGGTCGCCCGTGCGCGACAAGCGGTGACCGCGGCCGAACGCGACGTGAAACGTTCCGCCAAAGAGAACCCGGCGGCCGTGAAGGCGGTGCAAACCGCCAAGGAAGGGCTCGACAAGGCAACCGTAGCCGCTGCGGTCGAAGTCAAACCGACGGACAAACTGGCGGAGTTCGTCGGAGCCAAGTGGACGCCGACGCGGTTCCTGAATTCTGGGGCGGATGACCCAGCGCCGCCGTTCACGCCTCAGAGTACCGGCCGCCGCACAGCCCTGGCGAAATGGGTCACCGACCCCCGCAACACGCTCACCGCGCGGGTGGCGGTGAATCACATCTGGGCACGCCACTTCGGCACACCGGTGGTCTCGACCGTGTTCGACTTCGGCCGCAAGGGCGAGCCGCCGACCCACCCCGAGTTGCTCGACTGGCTGGCCTGCGAACTGGTCGAAAGCGGATGGAGCATGAAACACCTGCACCGCCTGATCGTGACGTCGGCGACGTACCGGCTCGCGGGTGAGGGCCGCGCCGCCGGGGCGAACGCCGCCAAGGACCCCGACAACGTGCACTTGTGGCGGCGGACACCCGTCCGCCTGGAGTCGCAAGCCGTGCGGGACAGTCTGCTGTCGCTCGCGGACGCACTCGACTCGAAACTCGGTGGGCCGTCGGTCATGCCCGCCCAGCAGGCCGACTCGAAGCGGCGGAGCCTCTATTTCTTCCACTCGAACAACGACCGCAACCTGTTCCTGACGACGTTCGACGAGGCCCGCGTCACCGACTGTTACCGGCGCGAGCAGAGCATCGTCCCCCAGCAGGCACTGGCGATGACCAACAGCCGGCTGGTACTCGACCTGTCACGACCGATCGCAGACCATGTGACGAAACACCTCGCCGCCTCCGGCCGCCCGGCGGACGACGAGACGTTCGCCCGCGCGGCATTCCTCCTGCTGCTGGCGGCCGATCCGACGGCCAAGGAACTCGCCGCCTGCTCGGGGGCACTCGGCGAGTGGCGGAAGTTGCCCGAGGCCGGGTCGGGGGCGGCCGCCACGGCGTTCGCACGGGCCAACCTGGTGTGGGTATTGCTCAATCACAACGATTTCGTCACCGTCCGCTGAGGGCTATTCCGATGGCACAGTTCTTCTCCGGACCAGTGACCCGCCGGCGGATGCTGACCGGGTTCGCCTCGCTGGCCGCCGCCGCCATGCTCCACCGGGACGGATACGCCGGTGACGGGAAGTGGACACCGCCGGACGGGAAGCCGCACTTCAAGCCGAAAGCGAAGAGCGTCATCTGGCTGTTCATGAACGGCGGGGTGAGTCACATGGAGAGCTTCGACCCCAAGCCGATGCTCACCAAATACGCCGGCAAGACGATCAAGGAGACGCCGTTCGCCGACGCCCAAGACCCGAAGAAGCTGGCGGTCGAGCGGCTGGTCGTCCCGGACGGCAACGGCAACCAGCGGAACACCCTCTACCCGTTGCAGGTGGGGTTCAAGAAGCACGGCAAGAGTGGGATCGAGGTGAGCGACTGGTTCCCGCACGTCGCCGGGCAGGTGGACCGCCTGGCGGTCGTGCGGTCGATGTGGACCACCGACAGCAACCACGGCGCCCAGACCCAGTTCCACTCCGGCCGGCACACGAACGACGGGGCGTTCCCGAACCTCGGTGCGTGGGTGCACTACGGCCTCGCCTCGCTGAACGACGACCTGCCGCAGTACCTGTCGTTCGGCAACCGCGAGTACTGGAACAAGAAGGACGGGCACTACCTCGGCCCGGCCCACGACGCCGTGCCGCTGCGAGTGGACCCCGACAACCCGCTCGACTTCGCCAAGCCGGAGCGTCCCCTCTCCGCGAAGGCGAAGGGGGTCGGAATCGACCTGCTCAAGGACCTGCACGCCGAGCGAGCCGCCGAGTCGCCGCGGGACGCCGCGCTCGAAGCCCGGATCGCCTCCTACGAGTTGGCGTTCCGCATGCAGCGGTCGGTGCCCGAGGCGGTCGATTTCTCGAAGGAGACGGCCGAGACGAAGAAGCTGTACGGGCTGGACCTGCCGCACTGCCGCGAGTTCGGCATGCAGATGCTAGCCGCCCGGCGGTTGGTTGAGCGCGGTGTGCGGTTCATCCAGGTGCAGCACGGCGCCGGCGGGGCCGGTGCCTGGGACGCGCACGGCGGGCTGAAGGCGAACCACGAGAAGAACGCGCTGGCGGTCGATCAGCCGATCGCCGCGCTACTGGCAGACCTACACGCCCGCGGCATGCTCGACGAGACACTGGTGGTGTTCGCCACCGAGTTCGGCCGCACGCCGGGGTCGCAGGGGTCGGACGGCCGCGACCACCACATCTTCGGGTTCAGCGTCTGGCTGGCCGGCGGCGGCATCAAGGGCGGGGTGGTCCACGGGGCGACCGACGAGATCGGCTTCCACGCGGCCGAAGACCGGCACTACGTGACGGACATCCACGCCACCATCTTGAACCGGCTCGGGCTGGACTCCCGGCGGCTGGAGATTCCGGGCCGCAAGCGGCTCGACATCGACCACGGGAAGGCGATTGAGGCGATCCTCGGCTGAGGGCCGCCCGACCGCCCGGTTGAAACGGCCCACGCTTCGCGGGCTACGGGGCGAGGCGGACTCCCTTGCGGCGTCGCTGGCCTCGATTGCCCCACGATCCGCCGTCCCTCGCAAGCCGGCAAGGGCGAAGTCGCTGGGTTGGTGCGCGCTCGACTGCGAGTCTTCAGTCAACACCACGAGTCACACAGGATCGCCGTTGGCGAGTGGATCGGCGACGACCAGACCGGGGATGGTTGCGAAGTCCTTGATGTTGCATTGAACAGTTCGCGACCGAATTCCATCGCGGTTGCGGCGACGAGCGAGTCGCCCAAAGACATCTTCCGGGACTGCCGGAGCGAGACCGCTTTCGAGATCACACCGGCGTTGATCGGGAGCACTTCGGAGGCAGCAAAGAAGGCCTCGAACTGTCGCTTTTCCTCGGCCGTCAGCTTGTGGATCCCGAGCACTTCGACCACGCTCACCGCCGAGACTGCCGGCGAACGGCCCGCGTCCACCGCCGCAGGCCGGGGTACTCGGGTTTGGCGGCGTAGATCACGAGATTGCTGTCGAGCATCACTCGTCCCGTCCGGGTAGGGGCCGGTCGGCTCGAACTTCACGCTCCCACTCGGCGGGGTCGGCGATGCTTGGCCCGCCGCTCGCGGCGAGCGCTTCGAGTGCCGCGGCCATTGCCGGGCCGTTCGACGTGGAGACGGGTTGATCGAGCAACGTGACGTGAACGCGAACCCCCGTCGGCGGGACGGGCGGCGGGCCGTCGGCACCCCACTCCAGGCGGTTATCACGCAACACTGCCGGGTAGGTGAGCTGCATCGGACCGCCTCCACTGAAACTGAGTCCATGTTACCCGGCGTGGTACACGCACACAATTCATCAGGTCACACCACCCGCACGCCGCCGACGTAGACGCGCTCGACCTGCAAGTCTTCGGTCAGCACTACGAAGTCGGCGCGCTTGCCCATCTCCAGGCTGCCGGTATCGCGGTCGATGCCCAGGATCTTCGCCGGGGTCAGGCTGGCCATGCGGATCACTTCGGGCAGGCCCGCCCCGGTCGCGTCTTTCATCGTCCGCACGCAGTGGTCCATCCCCATCACGCCACTCGCCAATCCGGTGCCGCCGAGCGTCAGCCCGCCGTTCCCCTTCCGCTGCACCTTCTCGCCGCTCCCCTTCGGCCCGAACCAGTACTCGCCGTCCGGCTGATCGACCGCCCGCATCGCGTCCGTCACCAGAGCCAGTTTGTCGGGCCCCTTCAGCTTGTAGGCGAACTTCAGCAGGCCGGGCGACAGGTGGACGCCGTCGGCGATCACTTCGGTGGTCAGTTGGTCGTGGTAGAGGGTGCCCTCCATCACGCCGGCCCGCATGGGGAACGGCTGTCCGGTTCGCAATCGGGCGCGATCCGACATGGCGCAGAACAGGTGATCGACGTGCCGCACACCCCAGCCCACAGCCGCTTCGAGTTGCTCGAACGTGGCGTACGTGTGCCCGGCGGTGACGAGCAGGCCTTTCCCCTTGGCCGCCTTCACCAGTGGTTCGGTGCCGGGCGTTTCCGGGGCGACGGTGAGCGTCTTCAGCCCCTTGCCGGCGAGGGCGAGCAGTTCGTCGTCCTGCTTGGGGTCCGGGGTGAGGAAGTCGGCGTCCGGGTGGCAGCCCTTGGCGGGCGGGTGGAAGTACGGGCCGTACAGGTGCCCGCCGACGATGCGTGCCCCGCCGGTGTCGGCGTTCAGCAGCGAGGCGTTCAACTCCAGGAACCGCTTGTACTGCTCGCGGGTGCCGACGGTGCTGGTGGGGGTGAGGGTGGTGGTGCCGTGACGGGCGTGGCACTTGCACACCGCCTTGAACGCCTCCGTCGTCAGGTCCATGAAGTAGGCCCCGTCGCCGCCGTGGACGTGCAGGTCGATGAAGCCGGGGGCGACCAGCTTGCCCTGCAAGGTGACCGCCTCCATGCTCGCCTTGCGGGGGTAGCCGATGTTGGCGAACCGCCCGTTGCGGACGGAGAACGACGCCTGAGGCATGAGGCCGTCGGGCAGGATGAGGGTGGCGTTGAAGAAGTCGAGCATGGGCCGGCTCGCCGGGAGGGGGATAGCGGCTATCGTAATACGGATCAATATAGCGCACGGAGAGGGGGACATGCCGCGGCGGGAACTGGCCGGGAAGCGAGTTTTGATCACCGGCGCGTCACAGGGCATCGGGCACGCGCTGGCGGTGGCGGCCGCCCGGCGGGGGTGCAAGGTCGTGGCCGCGGCCCGGTCGGCGGAGTTGTTGAACCAACTGGCCGCCCAGGTGCGGGCGACGGGCGGGGCGATCGTGACCGTGACGGCGGACGTGTGCGACCCGGCCGGGCGTGCGGCCATGTTTGCGGCGGCGGTGGCCGAGTTCGGCGGGCTGGACATTCTCGTGAACAACGCCGGCATCGGGGCGACCGGGCACTTCGTCGAGACGCAACCGGACACACTCCGGCAGATCTTCGAGGTGAACGTGTTCGCCACCGGCGAGATGATCCGCGAGGGGCTGCCGCTGTTGACGAAGGGGAACCAGCCGCTCATCGTGAACGTGAGCAGCATCTTCGGCCGGCGGGGGTATCCGGCGCGGTCGCTGTACTCGGCCAGCAAGTTCGCCATCCAGGGGCTGAGCGACGCCATCCGGGCGGAGTTGAGTAAAGAGGGCGTGGGAGTGCTGGTGGTGAACCCCGGCCTGACGCAGACGAACTTCTCGCAGAACATGCTCGAACGGTCGGCGCGAATCTCCCTCGACCACCAGCGGGGCAGCACGCCGGGGCAGGTGGCCGAGGCGACGCTGAAGGCCATCGCCGCCGACAAACCGGAAATCACCCTCACGCTGAACGGCAAACTGCTGGTGCTGGTCAACCGCTTGGTGCCGTGGGTGTTCGAGATGTTCGCGCGGAAGAAGATCCGGAAGCTGTTCGCGGCGGAGATCGCGGCATGGCAGGCGAGCGGGGGGCGTCAGCCCCCTGGTTCAGTACCACACCAGCCCGCTGACGCGGGCCGCTCGCCCGGAGCGTAACCCATGCCCGATCCGTACACCGTACTCGACCTTCCGCCGGACGCCGACGACGCGGCCGTCCGCAAGCGGTATCTGGAACTGACACTCAAATTCCCGCCGGAGCAGTACCCGGAGAGGTTTGCAGCGGTGCGGGCGGCGTACGAGAAGGTCCGCACGCTCGACGCGCGGGTGAAGTACAAGCTGTTCGAGCAGGGTAGCGAGCACACCATCGAGGCGATCATCGAGGAAGCCGAATGCACGACGCCCCGCCCGCGGCCGAGCCTGGACCAACTGATCGCGGCCGCGACCCCCGTCCCGCCGGGTTCCTGACCGCCACCCACATCGACGCGATTCTCGCCGACTTCCGCGGCTATTTGGAAGGGTTGCTCACCCCTCCGCCGGCCCCGAACACCCCGCCGGCCGCGTTCGACGCGAGTACGGTCGTAGCCCAGTTCACCGCCCTGCGGCACGATGTGAACCTGCAAACGAAGGCCACCCGCACGGCCACCGAGCAGGCGACGGAGTTGGCGAGGCAGTCAGTGACTGTTCCGAAGGCGGTGCCAGCCGACACGTCCGCCCCGCTGGTGAAGGGGTTGATCGAAATTGCCGACGCCCTGGCCACGGCTCATCGGCAAATCGATTCAGTACGAAACGGGTTGGCGCCACTGTTGGCAAAGCTGTCGGCACCGACGCTGCCCGAACCGTCCGCGGCCGCGAAGCCGGGGTTCTTGGGGAAACTGTTCGGCGGCGGGTCGGAGGCGCTCACCACCTGGACACGCCAGGCCATCACCGCCGACGCCCAACGCACCTCGACGGCCGCCGACGCGACCGCCAAACTGTCGCCGCTGTTGGCGGGCATGGCCGACGGGTACACGATGAGCCTGCGGCGCGTGGAGAAGGCGCTCGAAGGGGCCGGGCTGGTGGCGATCCCGACCGTCGGCCGCCCGTTCGACCCGGAGTTGATGGAGGTGGTGGAGGTGGTGAGCGGCGACCGCAGCGGCGTGGTGGTGGAGGAAGTTCGCCGCGGGTACATCCGGAATGGAAGTGTGGTGCGGTTCGCCTTGGTGAAGGTGGCGCGGTAAAAGGCGAGCGGGGGGCGTCAGCCCCCTGGTTCGGAACACACCAGGGGGCTGACGCCC
>JANNDF010000866.1:0-3583 GCA_031387445.1 Planctomycetia bacterium | reverse complement strand
TGCCGCCGCTCCGCGGCGGGTGACTGGCCTCGCCGGGAGGTGGTTCGCACTCACGGCCCGACAAGGGGTGTGGGGGACGGTGGTCCCCCACAAGAAGCGGGCCGGGTTCGCCCGACAAACAAGACACCGGCGGACTCACGTCGCGCCGTTCGCCTCAATCCTCCGCCTCCTCCCCGTCCACGCTCGCTTTCATCACTTCGCGGAGCAGCACGGTGGCGTAGCAGCCGCTGGGCAGGGTGAACTTCAACCGCAATCCGGTCGGTTCCCACGACGTGGTCAGGTCGTCGATGTAGATCATGTTGTGCCGACGGGTGCCGCCCATCAGCTTGCCGAAGCCGTCGAACCTCCGCTCGCTCAGCTTGTGGTCCGCCAGCACCGCGGCCTCACGCTCGGCAGCGATCCCCGCCGCCGCGAACGTGTGCTTGCCGAACATCGGCCCGGCGGTCACGGTTTCCCGCGTGTCGAATCGCCCCTGCTCCGTCGGCACGTCTTCGGCCACGAACAGCCCGCCGAGCGGCCACTTCGACATCACGTCGCCGGCTTGCACCGTGCGGAACAGGCCGTCGGCCATCCGCCGGCCGAGGTAGTCGTTGAACAGGAAGCTCTGCAACGCCGACAGCGCGAATTTGTACACGAACGGCCGCAGGCGTTTCGGTTGCGTGCCGTTCAGGCAGCGGAAACCGAGGTCGATGTTGCCCCCGTCGCGGCCGAACCGCTGCGGGCCGTAGTAGTTCGGCAGCCCGTGGGATTTGATGCGGTCGAGGACCGCCGCGGCGCCGTCGGCTTTGGTTTGGTCCGCATCGCGGATGAGCAGGGTGAAGGTGTTCCCGCGGAGGTGCCCCGGCTTCAACTTGTTCTCGTGCCGCGAGTGCTTGAGGAGCGTGATGCCGCCCCCGTCGATCTTGTTCAGTCGCGGTTCGGCCTCCGCCGGTACGCTCACCCACTGGCGGCTGATCGCGTGGCGGTCTTTCAACCCGGCGGTGCCGACCGTGTTCACCGGCACGTTCAGCCGCTGGGCGATGGTGCGGGTGAAGAACTCCGGCCCGACGTCCCGCTTCTGCACCCACAGGAACAGGTGCTCGCCGGTGCCGCTCGGCTCGTAGGAGGGCACCTCCTCCACCTCGAAGTCTTCGGGCTGTACTTTGATCCGGCCGCCGACGCCGGGCAGGTCCGGGGTGAGTGGCGGGGGAAAGAGGGGGTCGATGGGCATGAACGTGTTGTAGGGGCAGGCCTTGTGGGTGCCCAACGTCCACGGTCGCTGACGAGCGCGTGCGCCTACTTCTTCGGCGAATCGAGCACGGCGGCGACGAGTTGGTCCGGCTTGAACGGCTTGAACAGCACGTACTTCATCCCGTCGGCGCGGGCCTTCACGATGCTGTGGCCGGCGTCGTACCCGAACCCGGTGGTCATGGCGACGGGCACGCTCGGGCGGGTCTGGCGGATGCACTTGAACGTGTCGTACCCGCCCAGGTCGATCGGGCGGTTCTCCAGAAGCACGGCGTCGTACTCCACCCCGGCCAGCAGGGCCAACCCCTCGGCGGCGGTGCCGACCGTCTCGGCACACGCCCCCATCCCTTCGAGCACCCGGTGGGCCTCCCGCCGCATTCGCCCGTCTTGCTCGATGACCAGCACCCGCTTGTTGGCCAGCGGGCGGGGGGCGGAGGTGGCGGGGGTGGCCGCCTGCTCGCCCACCCGCCGCACACTCACCTTCACCAGCCGGGCGTTGTCCACGATCTTCCGCAGGTGCCTCACCACCACGTCGTCGCGGTCGCCCAGTTGCTTGAGCAGCACCGCGGCGCTGGCGATCACCTCGTCGATCGGCAGGGCGATCTCCCGGCTGACCAGTTCGACCGAGTGGGTGGCGGCACAGCTTTGTTGGGCGGTGAGCAGGTCGAGCGTGTGCAGGGCGGAGGCGATTTCCTTGCTGAACAGTTCGGTGAACTGGAGGTCCTCTTCGTTGAACCCGTTCAGCCGCGGGCTTTCGACGTTAAAAGTGCCGACCAGGTCGTTCTGGTAGATGAGCGGGACGGTCAGGCTGCTGCGGGCGGCGTCGGCACCGGCAAGGTATCTGGAGTCGGTGGCGGCGTCCGCACACAGGTAGCTCTGGCGGTGATACCCGACCCACCCGGTGATGCCGTTGCCGGTGGGCAGGGCTTCCAGCCGGCGGGCGGCCGCCTCGCGGGTCATCCCCTCTTCGAGCAACGGGCGGAGTTCGTTCGTCCGCTTGTCGTACAGCCGCACCTCGATGATGTCGTAGTGCAGCAGGTCGTGGATCAGCCGGCGGAGGTTGTCTTTCAGCGACTCCACCCGCTCCGGCAGGCTCACCTCGGCGATGGTGGCGGCGTCCAGTTCCACCAGTTCGTTGCCCGCCTGGTGCAGGGCGTCCAGCTTCTTCTGCTGCTCCACCTCGGCCGTCACGTTCCGGCAGAGGGAAAGGAACTGGCTGACGGTGCCGTCCGGGGCGAACACCGGGTGGGCGGCGAGATCGACGTACTCGGGGGTGCGGTTGGTGCGGTGCAGGCGGGCGTAGAACGAGTCGCCGCGGCGGAGGGCGGTCATCGGGTCGGGCTGGTCGGTGGCGATCGTCGGGGCGTTCAGGGCGGCGAGCAGGTGTCGGCCGATCGGGTCGGCCTCGCACCACTCCCGCATCCGCCCGTTCACCCACAATACCCGCCCGTCCAGGTCGGTCAGGGCGAACGCGCGGTCGGCGTAGCTCAGGATGAGGGCGTTGCGGCGGTACTCGTCGAAGAACTCGGTCAGCAGGGCCGGGTCGGCCACCACCGCCGCGAACCCGCCGTCGTGCAGGGCGTCGGCCACCGCCCGGGCGTCCGGCAGGCGGACGGTCTCCGACCCGGCCAACAGGGGCGAACCGGCCGGCACGGGGCCGAACACCAGCACCCGCGCCCGCGGGGGGGCCGGTGGTGTGTCGGAGTCCAGTTCGAGCAGGCGGGCATCCACTTTGGGATTATACGACACGCCCCACCACAGCCGCAAGCGGCCATTCCCGCGTGGCCCTGCCGGGCGGGTGAACTACACTGATTTCGCACCCTCTCCGCGGAGTGACCGATGCGTCCCAAATTCGTCGCCGGCAACTGGAAGATGTACACGTCGGCGACCAGCGCCAAAGGGCTGGCGGCGACGGTCGCCATGAACCTGGGGGAGGACAAGCGGGTGATGGTGGCGGTGTGCCCGCCGTTCCCCTACCTGGCGGTGGTGGCCGACGTGCTGAAGGGCACGAGCGTGCTGCTCGGCGCGCAGAACTGCCACTTCGAAAAGGAAGGGGCGTACACCGGCGAGGTGTCCCCGCCCATGCTGCGGGACGTCGGCTGTCAGTACGTCATCATCGGGCACAGCGAGCGGCGGCACGGCATGGGCGAGACTGACGACGTGCTGAACAAGAAGGCGAAGGCGGCGCTGGCGAACGGGCTGAAGGTGATCTTCTGCGTGGGCGAGTTGCTGGCCGAACGCGAGGCCAATCAGACCGAAACGGTGCTGGACACGCAACTGACCAGCGGGCTGGCCGGGCTGACTTCGGCTCAGATGCACTCGGTGGTGCTGGCCTACGAGCCGGTGTGGGCCATCG
>JANNDF010000861.1:0-1880 GCA_031387445.1 Planctomycetia bacterium | reverse complement strand
TCTTCTGTCTTCCTCTCGTGCCCTCATGTGCCCTCGGCGGTGAATCCGTCTTCTCTCACTTCCACTCGATCACATACGGCATGGCCATTCGCACGCGGTCCTTCGGGGCCACCAGCATCGGGGCCAGCCCCCTCAGCACTTTCTCCCCGCCGGGGATCGCCTTCAGCTCGGCCGTCATGCTCAGGCCGAACGGCAGCCCGCCTTCCATGATCTGATCCAGGAAACTGGTCGCCTTCGGCAGCATGAGCAGTTCCATGTCCGCCTTCGGGTCGATGCCGGCTTCCTTCTTGGCGAAGGCGATGGCGTCGTCGAGCGTGCCCAGTTCGTCCACCAACCCGTTCGCCTTCGCCTGCCGGCCGGTCCAGACCCGCCCGCCGGCCAGCGCTTCCAGTTGCTCGCGGGTCATCTTCTGCCCGTTCGCCTGCCGCCCGGCCAGCGCTTTGCTCAGGAACTGGTCGTACACGTCCTCCACGGTCTCGGTCAGCGCCTTCCGTTCGGTCTCGCTCCACGCGGTCAGGCTCGATCCAGCCCCGCTGTTCTTCCCGCGGCTCACCACTTCCGTCTTCAGCCCGAACTTCTCGTACACCCCGCCCGTCACCAACTTCATGCCGAACACCCCGATGCTCCCGGTGATGGTGCCCGGCTCGGCGAACACCTTCTTCGCGGTCATGGTGACGTAGTACCCGCCGCTCGCGGCCACGTCGCCCATGCTCGCCACCACCGGCTTCTTGCAGATCTTCAGTTCACGCCAGATCAGGTCGCTCGCCAGGGCCGACCCGCCGGGCGAATCGACCCGCAGCACGATGGCCTTCACCTTGTCGTTCTTCTCCGCGTCCCGAATCGCTTCGATGATGGTGTCGCTCCCCACGCTGCTGCCGCTCAGCGGACTCCACCCGCCTTTGCCGCTGTCGATCCCGCCGACGACGTGAATGACGGCGATCTTCGGGTTCTTCGTCTCGGTGCGGGTCTTCGGGGCGAGCATGTCCAGAATGCCCTTGGTCACCGCCTTCGGCTTGCCGTAGTTCCGCTCCACCTTCACCTCGGGCACGTTCACCGCGTTGGCGAATCCGGCTTCGAACTCGTCCTGGTATTGCAGGGCGTCCACCAGCCCGAGCTTCAACGCCTTCTTCGCGGTGTACGGCCCGTTGTCGATCACCTCCTCGGCCTGCTTCGCGGTCAGCTTCAGCGCCGGCCGGCCGGCCGCCATGCAGGCGATCAGCTCGTGGTCGAAGTTGTCGTCCATCATGCTCTTGATCTGCTCGCGGTTCTCGTCGCTCATCTTGTCGGCCAGGTACGGCTCGACGGCGCTCTTGTACTTGCCCATCTTCAGCACGTCCGCTTCCAGGTGCAGCAGCTTCAGCCCCTCCTTGTAGAACATGACCTCGGCCCGCAGGCCGATCACTTCTAAGCCGCCACTTTCCGGCAGCGTGACCGTGTCGCACGCCAGCGCCACCAGGTAGCTCTTGTTGTCCAGCCCTTCCGCCCAGGCGTAAGCCTTCTTGCCGGCGGCGCGGAAGTCGGCGATGGCCTTCCGCAGTTCGTTCACTTTGCCGAAGCCGACGTCCAGCCCGCCGAGTTCGACGTAGAGCGCCTTCACCTTGTCGTCCTTGGTGGCCTTGCGGATGCGGTCAAGGGTGTCGCGCAGGCCGGTGCCGCCCAGCGGCTCGTCGTCGCTCGCCCCTTCGTCGAGGCTGCCGCTCAGCTTGATGTGAGCGACCCGGGCCACCTTGCCGGCCGGCTTGTCGTCCTCGGCCTTGGCCGCCGGCTTCTTCTGCTGTTGCTCGACCGGCTTGGTGGCCGGGGCGTCGGCGGTGAACGGGTTGCGCTTCTTCGGCTCGTCGGCCGGGGTGAGCGTGACCGCCACGCCGAGGGCGGCCATC
>JANNDF010000197.1:0-3384 GCA_031387445.1 Planctomycetia bacterium | reverse complement strand
GCTCCTCTACATCGGCTCGTTCGGGTACATCGCCTCGCTCGGTCTGTGTGCCGTCGTGTTCTTCACCTACGCCCCGCAGTTCAAAGTGGCGTCGTCGGCCATCGAGGTGAAGGCGGCGGCGAAGGGGGAGACGGGGGCCATCGAATTGAACCGTCAGGCCGCGGAGTCGAAACTGACAGACGCGAAGAAGACGCTGGAGGAGTCGTCGCGGGCACCGAACAGTGGCGTCGAGGCGGTGACGTTCGACACCAGCCCTCTGCTCGCGGACGAGGCGCAGTCGTCACTTGCTGCTGTAGGTGGAGGGGTGGTCCTGCCAGGGAACCGGAATACCGTCACCACGCACACCGCCAATACCTCTTTGAAACAAGCCTCCACCGCCGTCGGGCCAGGCGGGCTGCTCGTCATCGTGTGCATCCTGGCGTTCATCGCCGCTCACGCCATCGGGCAGGGGGCGGTCATCTGGGTGTTCATCTCCGAAATCTTCCCCAACCAGTACCGGGCCACCGGGCAGGCGCTCGGCAGTTTCACCCACTGGATTTTCGCCGCCCTGCTCGCCTCCTTCTTCCCGGCGATGATCTCGGCGTTCGCCCCCGGCGTGGTGTTCGCCTTCTTCGCCTTCATGATGGTGCTGCAACTGGTGTGGGTGGCGACGATGGTGCCCGAAACGAAGGGCGTGCCCCTCGAACAGATCGAGCAGAAGCTGGGGGTGCGGTGATGGTGAAAACCATTCTGGCGCTCGGCGAAGTGCTGTGGGACGTGTTCGACGACGGCCCGCGGTTCGGCGGCGCGCCGGCCAACTTCGCCTGCGCGTGCGCCGAACTCGGCGGCGGTCACGTGCGGGTGTTTCTGGGCAGCGCGGTCGGGCGGGATCATCTCGGCGATGAAGCGCGAAAGCAACTCCTCAGCCACGGCGTCGATGTCACCCACCTCGCCACGGCGGGCGGCGAGACCGGTCAAGTCATCGTGAAACACGACGAGCAGAAGAAGGCGACGTATCGGTTCATCGACGACCCCGCGTGGGACCACATCCCGACGATGCCGGAACTGCTCGCTACCGCCGCCACCGCCGACGTGCTCTGTTTCGGCACCCTCGGCCAGTGGGCGGACACGTCGCGGCAGACGATTCGCGAGGCACTCCGTGCGGCGAACCCGAACGCCGTCCGCATCCTCGACATCAACCTCCGCCCGCCGTTCTGGTCGCCCGACCTGATCCGCGACAGCCTGCCGCTGGCGAACGTGCTGAAGTTGAACGATGAAGAACTGCCGATCCTCGCTGAAGTGCTCGGCATCGACCCTTCGCCCGATGCTTTCCTGTCCGCCGTTCTTGCGCGCCATTCGCTTCGGTTGGTCGCACTCACTCGTGGGGCGAACGGGGCGGTGCTACTGGCAGCGGACGGTGAGCGGAGCGAGCAGCCTGGCGTGCCGGTGACGGTGGTGGACACCGTCGGGGCTGGGGATGCGTACACGGCCGCGCTCGCGCTCGGTCTCGCGCACGGGTGGCCGCTCGACCGCATCAACCGCCGGGCGGGTGAGGTGGCCGCGTTCGTCTGTACTCAACACGGCGGAACACCCACCTTCCCGCCGCAGTATCGGCTCCCCGATTGAACCTGCGGAACCATTGCCGTCGGGGTGCGTCCAACGGGCGGGGTGTGCTACACTTCTCCTCAAACACTCGCCGAGGTTCGCCATGCCCGCCGTTCGTCGCGCGTCGTTCCCCTTCCTCCTGCTCGTCGCGGTGGTGTTCGTCGGCGGCATCGGGTTCGGGGCGGTGGCAGCCCTCACCTCGCCTCGCAAGCCGGAGGTGGCCAGAGCCACGACGCCGGACACCACGCCCGCCACCGAAACGCAACCGACGACCGAGCCGACTCCCCCCCCGACGACGAAAACCGAGCCGACCAGGAAGGCCGAACCCAAGCCTGAACCGAAGCCGAAGCCGACGCCCCCGAAGCCCGAGAAGAAGCCGGACCTACCCAAGCCGACGGAGCCCAAGCCCAAGCCGACGGAGCCCAAGCCCGAACCGCCGAAGGGGGAGGCGATCAGTTACGTGAAGCAGGTGTTCCCCATCTTCAAGGCGAAGTGCCTGATGTGCCACGGCGACCCGCAGCGGAAGGCGGACGTGGACCTGCGGACGCTGGCATCGGCGGTGAAGGGCGGCAGCAGCGGCGACGGGGCTGTCGCGGGCAAGCCGGACAAGAGTTCCTTGTGGCTGGCCATCGAGGACGGCAGTATGCCCCCTCCCGGCAAGGAGAAGTTGACCGACGCCGAGAAGAAGTTGGTGAAGGACTGGATTCTGAGCGGGGCGAAGTGAGGGGCGAGTCCCGCCAACCAGCCACGGATCGAACGGATCAAGACAGAAGCCAGAGGAATTGAATTCTCGGGTTCTGTATCCGTGCCCTCCGTGTGATCCGTGGCTGCTCTGTAACTCTTTACACGAGCGGCTTCACCCACTTCTCCACGTCCCCTTCCGACTTCACGTCGGGAACCCCGCCGAACAGTTCCCAACTCTCCACCAGGCTCGCCGATTCACCCGGCTTGAGCGTCACCAGTTCGCCGACGGTTTCCATCTCCAGCATGTCCTCGTTGCTGAACGTCTGGTAGCGTGTCCCGCGGTCGGGATACACCGCCCCGTCGCGGTAGTCGAACCGCTTCACGAACAGCGTGCCGCTGTTCACGTACCCCACCCACCCCTCGCGGTGGGCCAGCCCGATCTTCGTCGGCCCCTTGTTCACGTCCTGGCGGAGGAAGAGGTACTTCGCGGCGAACGTCCAGCGGGTGTCGGCGAAGTCGAAGTACGGCCACAGGACGAGTTCCTGGTTCGGGCCGAAGTCGGCGGGCGATTTGGCCTTCTTCGGGTGCCCGGGGTGGTTGTACTTGGCCGGAAGCGGGATCACCTCGACCCCGCCGGGCGCCATCACCGTCGGACCCCACGGGGCCAATTCGGTCGGCTCTTTCCCGGTGTTCGTAACGGTCAGTGTCACCTGCACCCGTGAGCTTTTTTCATCCAGCTTCAGCGTCATCACCTTCTGCACGCCGTACTCGCCCTCCGGCGGCGGGGTGAAGCTCACTTCCAGGTCGGACTTCTTCTCCCACGTCACCGGGTGGTTGTCGGCGAAGTAGGTGCGGGTGAGGTCTTCGGGGGCGAGCCAGAAGCGGTGCCCGCCGCGGATTTGCCACTCGGCCTCACCGGTGCCGCCCATCATGGCATCGTAGTTCTTCATCACATTGAACCCGCCGGGCAGCCGGTAGGCGATCACCCGCGGGCCGACGTCGAGCGTGACGATCAACTCGCACGCGGAGTTACTCAGCTTCAGGTTGTTCTTCCACCCGCGGTATTCGACGACTTCGATCACGACCGTTCCCCTTGTGTTAGCCCGACGCGCGAGC
>JANNDF010000845.1:0-6648 GCA_031387445.1 Planctomycetia bacterium | reverse complement strand
ACTCACCCACCCCAGACCCGCCGCTCACCCCGGCGGGTCGCTCTGTTCCCGGAGAATCTCATGACCGCGACCCTGAACGGCCGCCCGCCCCGCAAGCAGTTGGGCGACCAGTTGGACCGCCTCGACTCGATCCTCGACGTGCTCGCCGACGCCCTCCCCGCCGCCGTCGCCGACGCCTGCAAGGAGGGGGCCAAGCAGGCCATGAAGGAGGTGATGCTGGAACTGCTCACCAACCCGGACGTCCGGGCCCTGCTCACCGCCGGCGTGCCGACCCCGCCGCCGCCCCCGGCTCCCCCGGCCCCGTCCCCCCGCCGGCCGGGCTGGTGGGTGCGGTTGAAGGCCGAGGTGCGGGCGGTGAAGGACGCCCTGGTGGAGCGGGCACAGGCGGCGTTCGCCACCGCGGTCACGACCGCCCGCCTGCTGGCCGCCGTGCTGCCGTGGAAGCGGATCGCCCTGGTGGCCGGGGTGGTCGGGCTGGCCGCCGGCCTGGCCGGCCTGCTCGTCTACTGGCTGTGCCCGCCGGCCGTGGCCGCGGCGGTGAGCGGGGTGGGGGCGGCGGTCACCGCCGCCGTCGGCCTGGCGGCCGGTACGTTGCGGCGGGCCGGCCTGCTCGCCGCTCGTTGATCGAGTGGATGGGGATCAGGAATCGTCCGGCCGGTCGCGCACCCGAACGGTGCGTCAGCCCGTGCGGACGACCCGCGTTTCCCTCCTGCCTCCGCTCCACATTTCTCCACTCCCCGAGACCCGCCCATGCCCAAGACCGTCCTCCTGGACGAGTGGCACCTGACCTTCCGCATCCCGTCGAACTTGCCTGACGCCGACGTGCGCGCCGTTCGCCGCGTGCTGAACGGGAAGGCGTTTACTGCCGCCGTCCGCCGGGGGGGTGTTGGCCGAGATGAACAAGTGGCCGGTGTTGAAGTTGGTGCGGGTGGGGCGCGGCCGCTGAGACGTGTTCATCCCGTAACGCCACGATGGCGGGGCGGGGGTTCGGTGACCGTTCGGCAGAGGACGGTGCGGTCCGACGGTGGTTTTCTTTAGGTGTGACCCAATTGCCCCAATGGCAGGGACCTGATTCTTCACGCGGCCAGGAAGGAGGCGTCGTCGAACTCCTGGACGTGGCGGGTCATCGGCGACGCCAGCTTCGCCGCGGGCGTCGTCGGCACGCGGTCCATCACGTCCTGAACCGCCGCCCGGAAGTCGGCGAACGTCGGCGGACGACCGGTGGGATCATTCCTCCCGTCTCCGGACGTCCCGCCCGTCACTTCTTGTCCGGCGGCGGGGCCTGCTGACTCGGGCGCTTGCTCTTGAGTTTCTCTACCAGCGTCTTGAAGTCCGCTCGGTCGCGGAGCGGCTGGACGTCCGGGTCCCAGCCGAGCAAGGGCAGATCATCCCAGCCGTTCGTCACGGCCTGCTCGAGCAGTTTCACGGCCGTCGCCGCGTAGCGTTCACGATCCTTCTGCTCCTTGGCACTTCGTGAGCACAGTGCGTGGACGAGGGCCGCGTCCCAGAGAAGCCACGTCGGCTTCGGCTCCGGCGGGGTCTTGAGCAACTCTGCCGCGGCTCGTTCGGCCTCGGGCCAGTCCTTGGTTTTCGCCTGGTACCGTGCCCGCATCATTTGCCAGAACGGCTGATCCTTCGGGATCGCCGTCTTCAGTGCGAGGTCCATCTCCGCCAGGGCGTCCGCGCCTCGGTCCGCCCAGTTGAGTACGATGGCACGGTTCCAGTGGATGTTGCGCAGCACGCTCTGGACGAACTCCTCGCCGGGCTTCTCCTTGTCGAAGGCGGTGTACCGTCGGGCCGCCTGCTCGAACCAGTCCGCGGCTTCGGCCGCGCGGGCCGGGGTGTTCCAGAGGTAAGCCTGGCCCATGGCCTCCAGGGCCGAACCGATCACCCGATCAATTTCCGCCGTGTTATTGAGCTGACGACTCGGGTCATTGCGCGCGGCCTCTTCGGCCCGTTTCACGAAGGCCTTCGCTTCGGCATCGGCCTCCGCGAGCCTGCCCTGTCGGATCAACGCGTGCACCAGTTTTCGCACGGCCCACCCGTCCCTTGGCTGATGTCGTACCGCTTCCCGACACTCGGTTTCTGCTCCGGCCGGATCCTCCGTTTCCAGGAGACATTGCCCCAGGGCGGTGTGCAGCATGGCCCGCGTCGGAACGTAGGTCTGGGTATGCATCCCCTGCCAGGCGTCGGCAATGCCTTTGCGGTCGTCGAGGCGGAGCGCGTCGCGGTAGGCGGCGATTGCCCCCGTCCGGTCGCCGCGGCGCTGCAGAATCAGCCCGATCTGGAACCAACTCGCCACGTCGGCGGGGTACCGATTCACCGTCTCACGGTAGGCCGCGACTGCCCCCTCGTCGTCGCCGGTTGCGGGCAGCGCGGCCGCCGACAGGGCGTTCGGGAGGTGCCGGTCGAGCGGATTCACGCGGGGGCGGTTGACGGCGGGGCGCGGGGGCGGATGATGCGAGTCTAAGGACCCGCCCCGTCCCCGTCGGAGGTTCCCCCCGTGTCCCAGAAAGTCGCCCTCGTCACCGGCTCGGCTACCGGCGTCGGCCGGGCGTGCGCCGTCCGGTTCGCCGAACTCGGGTACGCCGTCGTCGTCAACTACTCGAAGTCCGAGGCCGACGCGGCCGAGACCGCGGACCTGGTCCGCGCCGCCGGCTCGCCGCTGCTCGTGGTGAAGGCGACGGTCGGCGAAGACGTCGCGGTCCGCGACATGGTCGCGCGAACGGTCGCCGCGTTCGGCGGGCTCGACGTGCTCGTCAACAACGCCGGGACGACGCACTTCGTCGCCCACACCGACCTCGCCGCCCTCACCGACGCCGTGTGGGACGAGATCTTCCAGGTGAACGTGAAGGGCGCGTTCTACGCCTGCCGGGCGGCGCTGCCGCACCTCACGGCCCGGGGCGGGAACATCGTGAACGTGACGAGCGTGGCCGGGCTGAGCGGGCAGGGGAGTTCGATCCCGTACTGCGCGAGCAAGGCGGCGCTGAATTGCGTGACGCTGTCGCTCGCCCGGGCGTTCGGGCCGGAGGTGAGGGTGAATGCCGTCGCCCCGGGGCCGATCCTCACCCGCTGGCTCGCCGGCCGGGAGGCGCATGTGGCGAAGTACCTCGAACAGGCGCCGCTGATGCGGGCCGCCGACCCGGCCGACATCGCCGACGCGGTGATCTACCTCGCCACGGGCACGACGCTGACGACCGGGCAGGTGCTGGTGGTGGACGGCGGGCGGAGGATGTAGCGGGGGGGGCATCCGCTTCGCGGGGAGTGACTTTCGGGAAGGTACCGCCTGACGAGCCGCGACCGAACGGGAGCGGCCGGCGAACACGCCGGACCGCGACCGTTGAAGTCCGGTTCAACAGCCGCTCCCGTTCGGTCGCGGCTCGCCGGAGGCGACTGCCCGCGCAGCCTGTCGCGCCCGCCGCGGGCGGCGGTCGCCGGTCACCGCGGCCGCGGCGGCGGGGCGAGTGGCCGCGGGAACCGCTTCTCCAAGTCCGCGAGCAGCGCCTTGAAGTCGTCCCGGTCGCGGAGCGGGTCGAGTTGCTTGTCCGCCTTTAGCCGGGCTACGTCCTTGAACCCGCTCTTCGTCGCTTTCGTCAGCAACTCCACCGCCTTCAGCGCGTACTCGTCCGCCTTCCCCTCGACGCTGCCCGACGCGACGGCGTAGACGGCGGCGAACTGCACGAACTGGTCGCCCGACCATCCCGCCCGTTTGAGCACGGCGTCGGCCTCCGCCACTGCTTCGGACACCTTGCCGGCCGCCGCCAGCGACGCCATCCGCTCCACCCGGAACGGCAGGCGGCCGCTCGGGTCGACGAGGGCGAGCACCCGGTCCCAGTCGGTAACGGCGTCGGCGTGCTTGCCCGTCTGCGCGCGGGCGTGCGCCCTCCGCCAGTGACTGATGAACAGGAACGGCCTGGCGAGCGGGTCTTCGTTGGCGTTCTGCACGAGCGGGGTGAGCGCCTTCACCGCCTTGTCGAACCACTCCAGGCTGTCGGCCGGTTGGCCGTTCGCCCGCAGCAGCTCGCCCAGGTTGCAGCAACCGCCGGCCAGCTCCACCTGATAGCCGGTGGCCTTCGGCTGTTCGGCGATCAGCTTCTCCTGGATGGCGATGCCCGCCTTGTACTCCTTGGCGGCTGCCTCCACCTTCTTGCGGTCGGCGAGCAGCAGCCCCAGGTGGCCGTGGGTGACGGCCAGTGCGGCCCGGAAGGTGGGCACGGCCGGGGAGTCGGCGGCCAGTTTGACGAGGATGGCCAGCCCGGCCCGCAACTCGGCCTCGGACTCGCCGAACTCCCGTTTCACCCGGAGCAGTTGGCCGAGGTGGGTGTGGACGCCGGCCAGGTCGGCGCGGTAGTGGGTCGAGCCGGGTTCGGCCTTCGCCAGTGCCGCGTACTGGCGGACGGCCTCGCGGAACAACCCCTCCGCCTCGTCCGGCCGGTCCGTGTCGCCGAGCAGCAGGCCGAGGTTGGTCAGCCCGGTGCCGCGGGTCACTTGCACCGCGCGGTCGTCCGGCTTGGCGGCCAGCAGTTGGTCGCACTCCTTCAGGCCGGTGCGGTACTCCTTCTCGGCCTCCTTCCGCTTGTCGCCCTCGTCCAGCACCGCCCCCAGGTCGATGTGGGCGGACGCCGACTTGTCCAGGCGGTCGGGCACCCGGCCCGCCCACGGGCCATCAAGGCGGAGCAGGTCGAGCACCCGCCGCAGCCGCTTCTCGGCCTCCTTCAGCTTGAACTGGGCCCGCTCGGCGAGCGACAACTGGTGCAGGCAGACGAGCAGCATCCCCCGCCGGTCGGGCTGGTCCGCCGTCAGTTTCTCCAGCAAGTCGCAGGCGGCGCGGAAGTCGGCCTCGGCCCGGTCGGGAAGGCCGAGCTTGCCCCACAGCAGCCCGAGCTGCTGGTGGGCGGACGCCCGCACCAGCCGGCTGCGGTCGTCGTCGCCGGTGCGGTCGGCGAACGTCCGCCACCGCTTCACCATCCCTTCCAGGTAGGCCGTTTCTTGGGGGCCGAGTGCCGACTTTGACCCGATCAGGTTCCGGACCGCGTCGTTCGTCCCCTCGACTAAGATTTGGACCGCGGCATCCTCCGCATCCTGGGCGAGCGCCCGGGCGGCCTGCTCGGCGGCGTTCGCCTTGACCAGGGCGTCGTTCGTTTTCTGAAGCTCCTCCTTCCCGCGGGCGACATCCTCCTTCGCCCGCCGCTCGGCCGCCTCAGCGGTTTCGGCCGCGTCCGCCCGCTCCTTCTCCCGCCCGCGGGCCTCGTCCGCCTCCCCCCGCCGCCGTTCCGCCTGCACCAGCCCGACCCCGGTGCCGGCCACGCCGGCGAGCAGGAAGGCGACCGCCACCCCGCCCAGCCACCCCTGCACCCGCCGCCGCTTCCGCTGCTCGGCCGCTTGCACCGTCGCCTCCGCCTTCTCCACCTCAGCCCGCTTCGCCCGTGCCTCGGTCTCGCCGCGGAAGAGGGCGACGGCGGCGGCCACCGCGCTCGCGTCCGCCGGTCGGTCTTGCGGGTTCGTGCCGAGGCACCGCTTCGCCAGGGCGACGAGAGCCGGGTCTTCGCCGCACCCGTCCAGGCGGGCCAGGGCGTCGGCGAACCGGCCGGCGGCGGCGGCGGTCAGCACGTCCGGCACCTTGCCGGTGAGGGGCGGCGTACCCGTCAGCAGTTCGCACAGCATGGCCCCGAGGGCGAACACGTCGGTCCGACAGTCGAGCCGGTCGACCTCCCCGCGGGCCTGCTCGGGGGACATGTACGCCGGCGTACCAAGGATGGTGCCCAGCCGTGTGCCCTGTGGGGTGCCCGACCCGCCGCCGCGGTCGGTATCGGCGACCGGCGCCTGTGAGCGGGTCACACTTTGGCCGTCGGCCGCAGGGGGGAGGGTGACAGCGATCGTGGCGGGCAAGCCGGTGGGGTGAATGACCGTCGAGGGGCCGCTCCGCTCGCTCACGCTCTCGGCCTGCCCGTCGCGCCCCACGTTCGCCACATGCTTGGCCAGCCCCCAGTCCATGACTTGCACTTCACCGAACGCCCCGACCATCACGTTCGCCGGCTTCAGGTCGCGGTGGGTGACGCCATTTGCGTGCGCCGACCCGACCGCCTGGCAGATGCCCTCGAATACGCCGAGCCACTTGGCCGACCCGTGCCCCCGCTCCTTCAGGAGTGCCGCCAGGGTGCGGCCCTGGATCAGCTTCATGACGAGGTACGGGCGGCCGTCGGGGAGGGTGCCGGTCTGGTGGACGGCCGGGATGCCGGGGTGCTGGAGCTGGGCGGTGATGCGGGCCTCGTCGGCGAACCGCTTGGCCGCCGGCGAGTCGGGGTCGGAGAGCAGCACCTTGACGGCCACGTCGCGGTGGAAGGCGGTGTCACGGGCGCGGAACACCACCCCCATGCCGCCGCGGCCGATCTCGCCGAGCAGGTCGAATCCGGCGGGCGACGGGAAGGGGGGAGTGGCAACGGCCATAATCGCGGCACCTGGGGCGGTGCCGCGATTATGGCCGTTACGCGGACACCCGCCAAGAACCAGTTCAGCGGATGAGGATGGGTTCTCCGCCTGCAGAGGGTCCGACCGCGGCTCGCCAGTGACACCGCAGCCGGTGTTGCCTTCTGCCTCGCTTCGCTGGACGAATGCCGATTTTCGGCCGTTCGCGGTGGTGGGGGGGGG
>JANNDF010000819.1:0-1807 GCA_031387445.1 Planctomycetia bacterium | reverse complement strand
TTCAAGACGAATGCGTTGCCGTCACCTTCGCTCAAGGTGAGTGACCTTCGCAGGTTGAACACCCCCTCTCCCCTGGGAGAGGGGGACGGGGGGTGAAGTCTCTGATCCGCCGGATCACTTCCCCCCGATCGGGCGGCCGATGGCCTTCATGAGCAGTTTCAAGTCGTCCCACACGGCCGGTTTCACCTTCGGGTTGTCCACCACATACGCCGGGTGGTAGGTGCACACCACCGGCAGGCCGTGCCAGTCGTGAACGTGACCCCGCAGTTCCTGGATGGGTGCCGACACGCCCAGCAGCGACTGCGCCGCCGCCGTCCCAAGACAGCAGATCGACCGCGGGCGGACCAGTTCGAGCTGGCGCTCCAGGTGCCCGCGGCAGTTGGCGCACTCGTCGGGTTTCGGGTGGCGTTGCCCTGGGGGGCGGCACTTGATCGCGGCGGTGAGGTACACCTCGTCCCGGCCCAGGTTCATCGCCGTCAGTTGGCGGTTGAGCAACTCACCCACCTCGCCGGGGAACAGCTCGTCGTCGCCCCGCGGGGCGTCGCCGATGAAACACACCTCCGCCCCCACCGGCCCGCCCCCGAACACCGTTTGCGACCGCGTGGCGAACAGCGCCGGGCACCGCTCGCACTTCGCCACCTCGGCGGCCAGTTGGTCGAGCGCCACCCGCTTCCGCTCGGCCGGCGTCTCTTCGACCGCCTCTTCGGCAAGACTCTCCCACACCGGCAGTACCGGCGGGGGGCCGGCCTTCGGCACGAACCGCACCCCGGCCGCGTGCAGCGACGCCACGTGCCGGCGGAGGTGATCGGCGAACGTCGGCCCGGTGTCGCTCATGCTCGGCCCCCGTGCGGCGTACCGCCGCCGTTGTACACTACCAGGACCGACACGGACCCGCCTCTATGCCCGATCCGATCATTTGCCCGCACTGCCAGGAGCATCTCGACATCCCGGCCGAGTACCACGGCCGGCAGGTGCGGTGCGCCAACTGCCAGAACATTTTCGTCGCCACGTCCGAAGCCGACATGCCGGTCGTCCACCGGTTGCCCGACCGCCGGACCGGGGCGGGCGGGCAGCCGGCCCACCCCCACGACGACCGCCCCCGTCCGGCCCGCCGGGCGCACGACGACGGCGACCGCCCGCCGCGGCGGTCGAACGTGCCGGTGGTGCTGGCCCTGATGTTCGTGGTCTTGACCATCGGCGGGTGCTGCGGCGGGCTGAACCTGCTCTGGCTCACGCTCATGAACCCGGAGATGAAGGCATACACGTCGGTCGAGGGAAAGTTCAAGGCGGAGTTCCCGGCCGTCGACCCGGTGGGGGGGCCGATCGCCGTCGCCGGGGACGACAAGCTGGCCGGCGACCCGGGCTGGCAGGTGACGGCCAACCGCGGGAACCCGCCGGAGCGGTACACAATCCGCTGCTACGACCTGAAGGCCGAGTGGCGGAAGCTGTCCCCGCATGAGGCGCTGGAGCAGGTGGCGAAGGCCGAACTGGCGGTGCAGGCGGTGACCGCCCCCAACCCGAAGACGGAGCAGACGACGCACAACGGGTTCACTGCTCTGGACGTGAAGGTCGATCAAGGTGGCGGCATGAACGGCACCACGATGGTCATGCGGTGCGTGCTGGCCGGCAAGCGGGTGTACGTGCTGTCGGTGCAGGGGCAGCAGCGGGTCCACCAGTTCTGGTGGGTGCGGCAGTTCTTCCTGTCGTTCGAGGTCACCGACCCGACGGCCAAGCCGCCGACGGACGACGAGCCGAAGAAGGAGAGGAAGCAGGACTGAGATGGCGAGCCGAGCGGCGTGAGCCGCCG
>JANNDF010000790.1:0-3019 GCA_031387445.1 Planctomycetia bacterium | reverse complement strand
GCGCGGACCTGTTAGCCCGACGCGCACGCGAGGGGCCAGCCAGTTCCCCGTTCGCATCGCTGGTTGGCCCCTCGCTTGCGCTTCGGGCTAACAAGTCGTTGAACTTCTCCCACACCGCCCGCTGCACGAACACCCGGCGGGCGGCCATGCACGTCCGCCCCTGGTTGGTGGTGGCACTGTACCACGCCGCCCGCGCCGCCAGCTCGAGGTCCGCATCGGCCATCACGAACACCGCGTCGCACCCGCTCAGTTCCAGCGCGCTCGGCACCAGCCGCTCGCCCAGTCGCGCCGCCAACTTCCGCCCCACGGGTTCGGAGCCGGTGAAGTGGACGAAGTCCACGTCCGCATCGGCCAGCAGCGGCCCGGCCTCGCGGGTGGCGGGCAACGTGATGAAACATCCCGCCGGAAATCCGGCATCCCGAATCAGCTCGGCGAACACTGCAGCGAACCGCGGGGCGACTTCGCTCGGCTTCCACACCACCGCGTTCCCGGCGACCAGCGCGGGCAGCACCGTCACGGCGTTGAGGAAGAGCGGGTAGTTCCACGTGCCGATCACGCCCACCACCCCCCACGGGCGGCGGTGAACCACGTCGCGGCAGCCCATCAGCCACAGCGGCCGGCCGTTCACTCGCCGCGGCTTCAGGATGCGCCCGGCGTACTTCTCCAGGTAGTGGGCGGCGTCGGCAGCCGGCAGCACCTCGGTGGTAATCACCTCGTCGGGCGAGCGGCCGATGTCGGCGTGGATCGCAGCGACGAGGGCGTCCCGCCGGTCCACCAGCAGGCGGCGGAACTCGCCCACCGGCCGCAGTCGCTCCTTCACCGACAAGTTCGCCCACGCGATTTGTGCGTCACGGGCGGCGGTGGTTTCGGCGTGAAAGGGTGGAGTCATGGGGGTATGGTAGCGGTTCAGAAACCTCCTCCCCATAGCTGGTTTGCCCCTCGCTCGCGCGTCGGGCTAACAGGACGGACCCCATGCGATCTCTCCTCTTCCTCCTCGCATTCCCGCTGCTCGCACTCGCCGCGCCGCCGAACGTGGTGTTCATCGTCGGCGACGACCAGGCGTGGACCGACTACGGGTTCATGGGCCACCCGCACATCCAGACGCCGCACCTGGACAAGCTGGCCGGCGAGAGCCTGCGGTTCGACCGCGGGTATGTGCCCACCAGCCTGTGCCGGGCCAGCCTCGCCACCATGATTACGGGCCTCTACCCGCACCAGCACACCATCACGTCGAACGACCCGCCGATCCCCACCGGCGTGAAGCCGGCCGACGCCATGAAGGACGACAAGTACCTCGCCGACCGCAAGGCGATGGTGGAGTTGTTCGAGAAGTCGCCGAACCTGCCGAAGCTGCTGGCCGAGAAGGGGTACGTCAGCCTGCAAGCGGGCAAGTGGTGGGAGGGCAACGCCTGCCGGTGCGGGGGCTTCACCGAAGGCATGACGCACGGCGACACGGCCAAGGGCGGGCGGCACGGCGACGACGGGTTGGCCGTCGGCCGCGCGGGGCTGAAGGGCGTGACCGACTTCATCGACACCGCCAAGAAGGACGGCAAACCGTTCTTCGTGTGGTACGCGCCGATGATGCCGCACCAGCCGCACAACCCGCCCGACCGCCTGTTCAAGAAGTACGCCGACAAGTCGGACTCCGAATTCGTCGCCAAGTATTGGGCCATGTGCGAGTGGTTCGACGAGACCGTCGGCGAGGTGCTCGGCCACCTGGAGAAGCAGAAGCTGAGCGAGAACACGGTGGTGTTCTACCTGCACGACAACGGCTGGATTCAGGAGCCGAAGAAGAACCAGTTCGCGGCGAGGTCGAAACGGTCGCCGTACGACGGCGGGGTGCGGACGCCGATCCTCGTCCGCTGGCCGGGGAAGGTGAAGCCGGGCCAGTCCGAGGCCTTCGCGCAGTCCATCGACCTGGTGCCGACCGCACTGATCGCCGCCGGGTTGAAGCCGACCGCCGACATGCCGGGGGTGAACCTGCTCGACGCGAAAGCGACCTCGGCCCGCACCGCCCTGTACGGCGAGATCTTCGAGCACAACGCCATCAACATCGCCAGGCCCGCCGCCAACCTGCAGTACCGCTGGGTGATCGACGGGCACATGAAACTGATCCTGCCGAATCCGGCCCGCGTGCCCGATGCCAAGCCCGAACTGTACGACCTGAAGGCCGACCCGAAGGAGGAAACGAACCTGGCCGACAAGCGGCCCGACGACGTGACCCGCCTGACGAAGTCGCTGAACGACTGGTGGCCTGCGAAGTGAACGTGCGCCTGTTGTGCGGGCGGGGGGTGTCGTTCCGAACGGGCCGACCGGAACGATTCGCTTGACGAACCGCCCGCCTCACGACACCCTAGTAGTGGTATCCCTCGTCCGGAGCGTGCCATGCGGTTCACTCGTCTCGTGTCGGCGTGCGGGCTGTCCGCGTGGCTGTCGGTGGCGGCCGTCGCCCAGGAGCCGAAACCGGCCGACCCGCCGGTCAAGGTCACGAACGCCACCCCCGGCACTTTCCGCAGTTTCATCGTCCTCGACCAGCGGACGGAACCGAAAGACCCGAAGGGCAAGCGGAACGTGACCGGGTTCGAGCACGACCTGATCGTGGCGAACGAGCTGAACCCGACGGTCGCCGTGTTCAGCCGGTCGGACAAGCCGGACGAGGCGACGGCCAAACTGGTGGGCAAGCTGAAGGAGTTGACCGCCACCTACAAGCCCCTCGACTTCGGCGCGTACCTGTTCTTCCCGGTACTGGGCAAGGTGTACGCCGACGACCCGAAGGCGAAGGCGACGGCCGACGCCCTGAAGGCGTGGGGCGACGGGGTGCCGGCCGGCACGGTGGTGATCGGGCTGAGCGAGAAGGACTCGGACCAGACGAAGGCGTGGACCCTGCCCGACATCGGCACCGTCATCGTGTTCTACCACAAGCACAAGGTGGTGAAGCGGTGGGAACTGGCGGAAGGCGGCATTACGGACGACGTGCTCGGTGCCCTCACCGCCGAGGTGACGAAGGAGTTGAAGAAGT
>JANNDF010000769.1:0-1477 GCA_031387445.1 Planctomycetia bacterium | reverse complement strand
TGACCTCGAGCACCGGCCGGTTCACACCGGCCGTTCGCCGTCCCGCCCCAGGAGCCGGCGATGTTCAACCAGCTAGTCACCATCTTCAAGATCCCCGAGCTGCGGCGGAAGATCTTCATCACCCTGGCGTTCCTGGCCGTCTACCGCATCGGGTACTTCGTCCCGCTGCCCATGATCGACCAGGTGAAACTGGCCGAGAGCATGGCCCGCCAGCAGAGCGGCGGGCTGGGGCAGGTGCTCAGCTTCGTGTCGCTGTTCTCCGGCGGCAACCTGAACAACTCGGTCATCTTCTCCCTCGGCATCATGCCGTACATCTCGGCGTCCATCATCATGCAGTTGCTCTCGTCCGGCATCCTGCCGGCGCTCGAGCGGCTGAAGAAGGAGGGGGCGGCCGGGCAGAAGAAGATCAACGAGTACACCCGCTACTTGGCGGTGCCCATCTGCCTCATCCAGGGGTGGCTCATCTTCCAGTCGTTCACCGGCGGGGAGGGCGGCGGGGCCGGCTACCAGCAGATGTACGACCCGCCCGGGAACATGATCTACTTCGGCATCTCCGCCGTGCTCATGATGACCGCGGGCACGCTGTTCCTCGTGTGGCTGCGCGAGCAGATCGACGAGTACGGCATCGGCAACGGCATCTCGCTCATCATCATGGCCGGCATCATCAGCCGCCTGCCGGCCGCGATCGGCGAACTCGTCTTCGCCCCGGACACGGGCGCCTTGAAGCCGTCGCTGTTCACCCTCGGCAGCGAGGGCGGCGAGGTGGGCCTGGAGAAGATCCTGATCCTGATCCTGCTGTTCGTCGGGGTGATCGTCGGGGTGATCGCCATTACCAAGGCGCAGCGGCGGATCCCCATGCAGAGCGCCAAGCACGTCCGCGGGCGGCGGCAGGTGGGCGGCGGGAAGAACTTCCTGCCCATGAAGCTGAACACCGCCGGGGTGATGCCGGTCATCTTCGCCAGCACCCTGCTCATCCTGCCCGGCTTCCTGTTCCGCATGATCGGCACGTCGTTCCAGGCCGAGTGGGCGCTGAACGTGGCCCACCTGTTCGACCGCAACGAGGGGTGGATCTACAACGTCTTCTACGTCGGCCTGATCTTCGTGTTCAGCTACTTCTGGGTGGCGGTCATGTTCAACCCGAAGGAGGTGTCCGAGAACCTCCGCGAGTCGGGCAGCTTCATCCCCGGCTACCGCCCCGGCAAGAGCACCGCCGACTACCTGGAGCGGGTGCTCATGCGGGTGACGTTCGTCGGGGCCGCCTTCCTCGGGGTGATCGCCATCATCCCCAGCATGGTGCAGAAGGGCATGCACATGTCGCCGGTCATCGCCCAGTTCTTCGGCGGCACCAGCCTGCTCATCGTGGTCAGCGTCGCCCTCGACCTGGTGCAGAAGATCAACACCCACCTGGTCATGCGGAACTACACCGGCCTGACCGACGAGTGACGACTGCCGACGACACAGACGCGACCGGGTGAGG
>JANNDF010000169.1:0-1369 GCA_031387445.1 Planctomycetia bacterium | reverse complement strand
GGCACGCCGGGCGGCGGGCAGTCTCACCGCACCGGGTGGAACCTGTTCCTGGTTGGTAAGCCGGACGCCCAGTCCACCCCGGCGGTGCAGTTCTTCATCGGGCTGGACGGGCTGAACGTGTGGCTGGTGCTGCTCACCAGCCTGATGACCTATGTGGCCGTGGCGGTGTCGTGGCACTCGGCCAAACACAAGGCCGGCGGGTACTACGCCTGGGTGTTCGTCCTGCAAACGGCCGTACTCGGGGCGTTCGTGTCGTTCGACGTGCTCCTCTTCTACATGTTTTTCGAGTTGACCCTCGTCCCCACCTTCTTTCTGATCGGAGGGTGGGGTGTGGGCGGCGGGAAGCGGGACGCCGCCCGCAAGTTCTTCCTCTACACGCTGCTCGGCAGCCTGTTCTCGCTCGTCGGGCTGATCGGCCTGGTCTATACGAACACCGGCATCCCCCTCTCGCGTCAGGAAGTCGCCTTCGACCCGAAGGTGCCGCTCGCCCGCGGGCCGGTCTCGTTCGACGTGAACCGGCTGTTGGTCAACGTTCAGAAGCGGCACGACGTGCTCGACGCCCGCTACACGATCGCCACCCGTCAACTCGGGGCGAGCGAGCAGGCACTGGAAGAAAAGCAGAAGCAGAACGCGGCCGACCTGACCCCATTCCAGACGGCCGTGAAGAACGCCCGCCAGGTGGCCGAACAGGCCTGTGCCGACCGCGACAACCACCACGCCACCCAGACGTGGCTGTTCTTCGCCCTCATCGCCGGATTCGTGGTGAAGGTGCCTCTGGTGCCTTTCCACACGTGGCTGCCGGGGGCGTACTCGGAGGCACCGGCTCCAGTCACCCTCCTTATGTCCGCGCTGCTGGCCAAACTCGGTACGCTCGGCCTGCTGCGAATCGTCATCCCCCTCTGCCCGGACGCCGCCGTGCAGTACGGCCTGCCGGTACTCGGCACGCTCGGCGCCGTCGGCGTGGTGTACGCCGCCTTCTGTGCGTTCACCCAGAAGGACGTGAAACTGATGGCCGCGTACAGTTCCGTCTCGCACCTTGGCCTGCTGGTGGTGGGCATGTTCTCGCTGAACGGCGAAGGGCTCAGCGGGGCGGTGCTGCACATGGTCAACCACGGGCTGACCGCCGGGGCGATGTTCGCGCTCATCGCCTTCCTGTACGACCGCTACCACACCACCGACATGACCCAACTGGGCGGCCTGTGGGCGAAGTACCCGAAGTGGGCGTTCTTCATGGTGGTTATCGCCCTGGCATCGGTCGGCCTGCCGGGGCTGAACAACTTCGTGTCGGAGATGCTGCTCATCGGCGGGCTGTTCAAGCCGTGGGCGACTGGCACCACCGGGTACTGGCTGCCGGTGGCCGCCTGCTCGG
>JANNDF010000578.1:0-1060 GCA_031387445.1 Planctomycetia bacterium | reverse complement strand
ACCCGTCGGGAATGGCTTTGGTCGACATCGCAGAGTCTCCGAAGTGGTGATGTTCATAACGACATAGTGAACAATACCACATTAAACGCGATCCGTCCACTCATTTGCGGAATTTTGTCCCGGATTTCTTTCAAGCCGCCTCGGCGTTCTGGTAGAGCCGGGTGAATCCGCGCTGCTCTTCTTTCTCCACCATGTCCAAATAGGCTTGTTCGGTCTGCATCCCGACGCTGCGGACGCTCACCAGCACCACTTTGTTGTCGGCCATCGTCTGGAACACCATCGCCATGACCGCCGTGTTCAGCACATCGTCAACCAATTTCATTTCCAATCGCCGGTGTCGGAGAATCGCCGAGCCGACTTCCTTCATCACGCGGATTTGCCCGACCGTCTTGGCGATCGACTTCTGATCGCCCTCGATGTCGAGTTCATAGTGGTTCTTGCGGATGCGGCCCTTCAAGTCTTGGAGCGAGCCGTGGAAGATCAACTGCCCCTTGTTCAGCACCGCGGCGTGATTGCAAACCTCGTCCACGTCCGTGAGGTTGTGGCTGCTCAGGATCAGCGTCTTATCGGCCGCGAGGCGCTTGATCAGTTCGAGCATCGACCGCCGGGCTTCGATGTCGAGCCCGTGCGTCGGTTCGTCCCAGATCAAGAGGTCCGGTTCGTTGATCAAGCTGGCGGCCACGGCCAACCGCGCCGTCATACCGGGGGTGAAGTAGGCGATCGGTTCCCCCGCGTGCGGCAGCAAGTCCACGGCGCGGATCAGCGAAGCGAGCTTGGGTTTGCGCGAGTTCGCGGCGATGCCGAAGAGCCGACCGATGTAATCGAGGTAGACGATGGGCGTCATGCCCTTGGGGAACTGCGGGTTCGTGGGGATGTACCCGATGCGGCGGCGGAGGTCGGCCGCGTTCGGCGACATGGTGCTCTTGAACACCTTCGCCCACCCCGCCGTGGGGCGGTGCAGGCCGAGGATCAGCCGCAGGAACGTGGTCTTGCCCGCGCCGTTCGGCCCCAGCAGGCCGAGGACGCACCCCGGCTCGATGGACAGGGACACGTCGTTGAG
>JANNDF010000560.1:0-8336 GCA_031387445.1 Planctomycetia bacterium | reverse complement strand
CGCTCGCCGAACCGACCTCTCCCCGGCGGGGAGAGGTGGGGGGTGGTTGGGCGTTCGGCATCGCCCCCGCTCGCACGCTCGCGGCGAAGACAGGGGTTATTTGACCTCCACCGCCCCCAGCGTCAGCCACCCGTCCTCGCGTTGGGTGGCGTTGGCAAACCGCAGCGGCTTGCCGCCCTTCAGCGGGTTCGGCAAGCGCACGGCCAGGGTGTACGTGCCGGCCTTCAGCCCGCTCACGTCAACGGCCTCCGCCCACACCCGCGGCTTGTCGCCGGGCAGCAACCCCGTCAGCTTGCCGGCACTGCCCGTCGCCTTCACCGGCGTGCCGTCGGCGAGCAACCCCCACTCGGCCTTCCAGTCGTAATAGAAGGGCGCCACCCCGCGGTTCTCGATTTCCAGTTTCACGTCCACCTTGCCGCCGCTCACCTCGCCGAGGGTCACGCCCGGTGCGTGGAACTCGTACCCCATCCGCCGCACCCCTTCCTCGGCCCGCGTCACCCGCTCGGCCGACGGCTTCTCGCCGAACATGCCCGAATCGAGCACCCAACTGGCGTGCGTCGCCTCCACGCACCGGCGGAAGTTCTGAATCTCCTTCACGCCCGGCTTGTCGTCGAACACCTTCCCCCACGCCTCCGGGCGGATCTCCCCACCGACGGGGTGCGTCTTCCATTTCGCTTCGGCGCCGGCATCTTTCAGGGCGGTCATGTAAAACCACTCGTCGCCCTTCTGGCCGGTGTGTAGGGTGGCCCAGGCGAACGAGTCGTCGTGGTAGCCGAACTTGCGATCGGCGTTCTTCGCCTTCTGGTAGTCCTTCGCGCCGGCCGGGTATCGCAGCAGCACGGGCGTAGTCTTGAAGGCCGCTTCGTACGCGTCCATCACTTCCAGTTGCACCGCCTTGCTGGCGAAGAGTTCGATCTTCGGGTAGGTGTGCCACTCGCCCCAGATGCCGAGCAGTCCGGCGGTGAGGAAGCCGATGCGGGGGTCACCGTCGTACCGCTTGCCGAACGCGGCGAGGAAGTTCTTGAGCGACTTCCGCAGGTTCTTGTCCTCGTAGTCGGGCGTCTCGATGGGGGCGGGCGGTTCCGGCTGTGTTTCGGTGGACAGCCACTTGTGAACCTTCAGCCCGTCCTTCACCAGAAAGTCGGGGATGACGCCCTTCTTGTTCGGGTACTCCAGGAAGATGCGGAGGACGGCCTGATGCCCGCGACCGGCGATGTCGTCGAGCAGTTTCTCCAGCGGCTTCCAGTCGAACTCGTCGTACCCCTTCACGAGTGCCGAGTACGGCAGGTAGTTGAACTCGAGGGTGTGCGGGAACCTGTCCCGCACGTCGGCCTGATACGGCACCAGCCCTTTCAGCGGGTTGTCCACCGGGGCCGGGGCGTGCTTCAACTCGACGCGCTCCGCGGCCAACGCGGGCACGGCGAGCAGGAGGAGCAGTGTGGTGCGGAGGGCGGGGGTCATAGTGTCGCTCAGGTATAGTCCGGTGCGAGCGACTTCTCGTCGCGGAAGTCGGGGGGCGTTTCCGCGGCCATTGTATCCGCCACCTTCGGCGGGCCGAACAGTCGCTCGGTGGCCCACTGGATGGCGAAGAAGAACACCGGCGTGAGGAACACGCCGAACGCCGTCACGCCGATCATGCCGGCGAACACGGCCGTGCCCAGGGTGCGGCGCATCTCCGCGCCGGCCCCGCCGGCGATGACCAGCGGCACCACCCCCAGGATGAACGCCACGCTCGTCATCACGATGGGCCGCAGCCGCAGCTTGCACGCCTCCAGCGTCGCCTGCCACACGCTCGCCCCGGCCAGCCGCCGCGAGCGGGCGTACTCCACAATCAGGATCGCGTTCTTGCTCGCCAGCCCGACCAGCACCACGAACCCGATCTGGGTGAAGATGTTCACGTCGTACCCGGCCCACTTGCAGCCGAGCAGCGCCGACAACAGGCACAACGGCACCACCAGAATGACGGCCAGCGGGAGCGTCCAACTCTCGTACTGAGCGGCCAGCACCAGGAACACCAGCACCACGCTGAGCGCGAACGCCCACAGGGCCGTGCTGCCGGTCTCCTGTTGCAGGAAGGCCAGTTCGGTCCACTCGGCCTTCGCCGTGGGGGTGTCTTCCAACTCCTTCTCCGCCAGCTTCTTCAGCTTGGCCATGGCGGCGCCGCTGCTGGTGCCGGGGGCCGGGGTGGCCGTGACGGGGGCGGCCGGGTGCAGGTTGTACCGCACCACCAGCGTCGGCCCGGTGCTCTCCTTCGCGGTCAGGAAGCGGCGGACGGGCACCATCTCGCCGGTGTGCCGGTTGGGCACCTGCACGGCGAACAGGCCGTCCAGGCCCTTGCGGTACTTGGCGTCCGCCTGCACGTTCACCTGCCAGGTGCGGCCGAACTTGTTGAAGTCGTTCACGTACTCCGAGCCGAAGTACTGCCGCAGGGCGGTGAGCACGTCGGCCACCGACACCCCGGTCGTCTCGGCCGCGTCGCGGTCGAACTCCAGCCACACCCACGGGCTGTTCGAGTTGGTGCCGCTGAACGCGCCGATCAACTCCGGCGTCTTCTCCGGGTCGTTCGCCTTCGCCACCACCGCGTCGGCTTGCGCTTGCACCCCGCGAGTGGTCTTCTCGTCGCCGACGTGGTCCTCGAGCATGAGCCGGTAGCCGCCGGCGGCGCCCAGGCCGTCCACCGGCGGGGCGGGGAAGACGGTGACGACGGCCCGCGGCACGGCCGTTTCGCACTCCACCCGCAGGCGGGCGGCGATGGCGTCGGCGGACAACTCCGGCGGGCGGCGGTGCTCGAAGTCGTCGAGCATGACGTACACCGAGGCCACGTTCGCCGCGTTCCCGCCGAGGACGGCCGAGTTTCCGGCCACGGCGACGGTGTGCCGCACGCCGGGGATGCCGCGGGCCACACGGTCCACCGCCGCCGCCGCCTTCTCGGTGGCGGTGAGCGACGAGCCTTCCCGCAGTTGCACGTTCACCAGCAGGTAGCCCTTGTCTTGCGGCGGGATGAACCCGGTCGGGGCGGTGTCGAACTCGTGCCACGTCCAGAACACCAGCCCGGTGAAGGCGATCAGCACCAGCGGGGTGATCCAGAGGCTACCCTTCACCGCCAGCAGGTAGCCGTTCGTGAACAGGTTGAACAGCGTTTCGAAGAAGAGCGACACCAGCACGCCGACCACGAGCGCGATGATGACCGCGGCCGCTTCCGGCAGGACGAGCCGCACCAGTTCGGGGACGTGCGGGCCGAACCACTCGTCGGTGAGCGGGCGGAGGTGCGGGGCGAGCAGGAAGAGGGCGGAGCCGGCGAACGCGAGCGGGATGAGCAGGTGGCTGGTCCAGCGGCGGTTCGTGCCGCCCTGCGGGCGGAGGAGCAGGCCGCACAGGGCGGGCGAGAGGGTGAGCGAGTTGAACGCCGAGATGAGCGTGCTGATGGCGATGGTGACGGCGAACTGGCGGAAGAACTCGCCGACGATGCCGCTGATAAAGACGCACGGCACGAACACGGCCGTGAGCACCAGCCCGACGGCCACCACCGGCCCGCTCACCTCCTTCATCGCCTTCGCGGTGGCGTCTCGCGGGGTCATGCCGCTATCGAGGTGGTGCTGGGCCGCTTCGACGACCACGATGGCGTCGTCCACCACGATGCCCACCGCCAGCACCAGGCCGAACAGGGTGAGCGTGTTCAGGCTGAACCCGGCCAGGGCCATCGCCCCGAACGTGCCGACGATGGCCACCGGCACGGCCGCCAGCGGGATGACCGCACTCCGCCAGCTCCGCAGGAAGACGAGCATGACGAGCGCCACCAGTGCGACCGCGTCGATGAGAGTTCGCACCACCTCGTTCACCGACTCCTGAATGAAGGGCGTGGTGTCGTACACGATCTGGTATTCCACGCCCGACGGGAACCGCGGCTTCAGCTCCTCCATCTTCGCCTTCACCTTCCTGGCCGTCTCGATGGCGTTGGTGCCGGGCAACTGGTAGATGGCCAGCGCGACCGACGGGCGGCCGTCGAGAGTGCACGCCTGGTCGTAGGCGAGTGCCCCCAGTTCGATGCGGTCGGTCACGTCCTTCAGCCGCACCGCCCGCCCGTCCGCGTCCGTCTTCAGCACGATCTCGCCGAACTCCTTCTCGTCGGTCAGCCGCCCGCGAGTGTTGATGGTGAACTGGAACGCCTGCCCGGTGGGCACCGGCGGCTGGCCGATCTGCCCGGCCGCCACCTGCGCGTTCTGCCCCAGGATGCCCGCCCGCACCTCATCCGCGCTCAGGCCGCGGTTGGCCAGCTTGTCCGGGTTCACCCACACCCGCATGGCGTAGTCCCGCTGGCCGAGGTACTGGATGTCGCCCACGCCGTCCAACCGGGCCAGTTCGTCGCGGAGTTGGATGGTGGCGTAGTTGGACTGGTACAGGGCGTCGCGGGAGTCGTCCGGGCTGGCCAGGTTGATGATCATGAGCGTGCCGGTCGCCTTCTTCTTCACCGTCACCCCCCGCCGCTTCACCTCGTCGGGCAGTTTGGGGGTGGCCGTGTTCACCCGGTTCTGGACGAGCACCTGGGCGATGTTCAGGTCGGTGCCCGGTTTGAACGTGACGGTCAGCGTGTAGGTGCCGTCGTTGGCCGACGTGCTGCTCATGTACAGCATGTTCTCGACGCCGTTCACCTGCTCCTCGATGGGGGCGGCGACGGTGTCGGCGATGGTCTTGGCGTGTGCGCCGGGATAGGTGGTGGACACCTCCACCGTCGGCGGGGTGATCTCCGGGTACAGGGCCACCGGCAGGCGGAACAACCCCACCGCCCCGCCGAGGGTGACCAGCACGCTCAGCACGGCGGCGAAGATGGGCCGACGGATGAAGAAGTTGGCGAACATAGACTCCCGGTGTGACCACTGTGTTGGCAATGACTGAAGGGGTTACGACGGCACCCGCGTCGCCATCGGCGGGTTCGGTGGCCGTTTCGCCACGGCCCGCGCCTTCGCCCACCGCACCACCGCCCGCAGCCAGCCGAACGCGAACACGAACAGGAACGCCCGCCCCAGCCACCGCACCTCCCGCGACTTCACCACCCACGTGTCGGTGAACCAATCCACCAGCACGAAGAACACCGGGGTGAGGAACACGCCGAACGCCGTCACCCCGATCATGCCGGCGAACACCGTCACGCCCAGCGCCCGCCGCATCTCCGCCCCGGCACCGTCGGCGAAGGCGAGCGGCGTCACCCCCAGGATGAACGCCACGCTGGTCATCAGAATTGGTCGCAGCCGCAGTTTGCACGCGGCCAGGATGGCGTCCCGTCGGCTCGCCCCGCCCTCCCGCTGGTGCTTGGCGTACTCGACGATCAGGATGGCGTTCTTGCTCGCCAGCCCGACCAGCACCACCAGCCCGACCGCCGTGAACAGGTTGAACTCCTGCCTCGCCAGCCACACCCCGGCCAGCGCCGAGATGACGCACATGGGCACCACCAGGATGACCGCCACCGGCAGGGCGAGGCTCTCGTACAGGGCGGCCAGCACCAGGAACACCACCACCACCGCCAGGGTGAACGCCACCGCCGCGTCCGACCGGCTCCGCCGTTCGATGAACGCCAGTTCGGTCCACTCGTACCCCATGTTGGTCGGCAACCCGGTCTCGGGGTTGTCGGCCAGTTGCTCGAACATGGCGATGGCGTCCCCGCTGCTCACCCCCGGGTTGACGTTCGCGTTGATGGCCGCCGCCGGGTACATGTTGTACCGCGTCACCACCAGCGGGCCGCTCACCGTCTTCACGTCCGCCAGCGCCCCCACCGGCACCAGCTCGCCCTTCTTGTTCCGCACCCGCAACCGTTTCACGTCCGAAATCTGGTCCCGCGACCCGGCGGCCGACTGCACGTTCACCTGGAACGTGCGGCCGAAGCGGTTGAAGTCGTTCACGTACCGCTGGCCGAGCGAGGCCGACATGGTGGCGTACACGTCCAGCGGGTTCACCCCCGCCGCCACGCACTCGGCATCGTTCACGATCACCCGCAGTTGCGGCGAGTTCACTTTGAACACGGTGAACGGGTTCTGGTACATCGGCGGCGGTAGCGGCGATGGCGGCGGCCCCCCCCCCGGCAGCCCTCCCCCGGCCGCGGGGGCGCTGCCGGGGGAGGGCTGCAACTTCGCCTGGGCGATCAGGTTCTGCGTCTGACCCTCAAGCAGCTTCGGCCCCATCTCGCCGCGGTCTTGCACCATCAGGCGGATGCCGCCACTCCTCCCCAGGCCGGGCACGGCCGGCGCCGGGAACACGTTCACCGTCGCCTTCGGCACTGCCGCGTTGATCCGCCGGTTCAGTTCGGCGGCGACGTTGGCCGAGTAGAGTTCGGGCGTCCGGCGGGCGTCGAAGTCGTCCAGGATGATGAACATGCTGCCGAAGTTCGACCCGTAGGCGCTCAGGGCGAACGAGTTGCCGGCCACCGCGTTCACGTGCTTGACGCCGGGGGTGTCCAGTGCCACCGCCGCCACCTGCATCATCGCCTCGCGGGTCTGCTCGGCGCTGCTGGCGTCGGCCAGTTGCACGCTGGCGATCAGGTACCCCTTGTCTTGCACGGGGATGAACCCGCTCGGGATCTGCTGGTACGTGCGATACCCGAGCACCCCCAGGCCGGCGTACACGACCACCAGCAGCAGGGGCACCCGGATGAACGCCCCGACCATTTTCGTGTACACCCACCCGCCGCCGGCGAACCCCCTGTTGAACAGCCAGAAGAACCAGCCGAGCAGCACGTTCATCAGCCAGGTGAGCGGGTCCGGGCGTGCCCCCTTCGGCTTCAGCAGCACCACCGCCAGGGCCGGGCTGAGGGTGAGGCTCAAGAAGGTGCTGATGAGCGTGCTGATGGCGATGGTGAGGGCGAACTGGCGGAAGAACAGGCCGACGATGCCGCCCAGGAACATGCACGGGATGAACACGGCGGTGAGCACCAGCCCGACGGCCACCACCGGCCCGCTCACCTCGCTCATGGCTTTCAGCGTGGCGTCGCGGGGTGAAAGACCCTTCTCCAACTGGTGCTGCACCGCCTCCACCACCACGATGGCGTCGTCCACCACGATGCCGACCGCCAGCACCAGCCCGAACAGGGTCAGGTTGTTGATGCCGAACCCGACGGCGTGCATGGCCGCCAGGGTGCCCACGATCGCCACCGGGATGGTGGCCAGCGGGATGACGGCCGCCCGCCAGCTCTGCAAGAACACCAGCACCACGATGGCCACCAGAATCGTCGAGTCGCGGAGCGCCTTCCACACCTCGTTGATGCTCGCCTTGATGTACGGGGTGGTGTCGTACCCGATCTCGTAGATGATGCCGTCCGGGAAGTCCTTCTCGTACCCCTTCATCTTCGCCTTGATGGTGTCGGCGCACTCCAGGGCGTTCGCGTTCGGCTCCAGGAACACGGCCAGCCCGACCGTCGGCTTGTTGTTGAACCGGTTCTCGATGTCGCTCGCCCGCGCGCCCAGCGTCACCTGGGCCACGTCCTTCACCCGCACCAGTTGGCCGTCCAACCCTTTGTGAACGATCACCTCGCTGAATTGCTCGGGCGTTTCCAGCCGCCCCTGGGTGCTGACGGTCAGGTGCGTGTCGGTGCCGGTGTCGCCCCCGCCGACGTGCCCGAACGCCACCTCGCGGTTCTGCCCCCGCAGGGCGGTCAGCACGTCCACGACGGTGAGCTGCCGGGCCTCCAGCTTGTCCGGGTCCACCCACACCCGCATGGAGTAGTCCCGCTGCCCGAAGATGAGCACCTCCGAAATGCCCCGCACCCGCACCAGCTCTTCCCGCAGGTGCAGGGCGGCGTAGTTACTCAGGTAGAGCTGGTCGTAGCTGCCGTCGGGCGAGTTGATGGACACGGTGAGCAGGATTTCGGGCGACCGCTTGCGGGCGGTCACGCCGATGGCCCGCACCGTCTCGGGCAACTCCGGGATGGCCAGGTTCACCCGGTTCTGCACCATCACCTGGGCCACGTTCAGGTCGGTGCCCGTCTCGAACGTGACGGTGAGGGTGTAGCTGCCGTCGGACGTGCTCTGACTGGACATGTACAGCATCCGCTCGACCCCGTTCACCCGCTGCTCGATGGGGGCGGCGATGGTCTTGGCCACCACGTCGGCGCTCGCGCCGGGGTAGTTACAATCCACTTGAATGGTCGGCGGGGTGACGGGCGGGAACTGCGACACCGGCAACCGGGTGTACGACAGCACCCCGGCCAGCGTGACCAGGACGGCGATCACGACGGCGAAGATGGGCCGGTCGATGAAGAAGCGGTGCATGAGCGAGGTCTGGTAGGGCGGGTCGAGCGGCCTGGGTCGCGGGGCGCTCTCCGAACATCAGGGGCGGTGGTCATCCGGACA
>JANNDF010000159.1:0-1930 GCA_031387445.1 Planctomycetia bacterium | reverse complement strand
AACCCCGGCCTCACACGCTCCGGTTCCGACGGCCGGGCCTCACCGCCGGGCCGTCTCCGGTTCACGGGGGTGTCGCCCGCCCCCGACACCCGCCCCGCAGGTGCCCCGATGCCGCTCCCACAGACCGACCGTCTGCTGACGGTCACCACGCCCCTCGGGCCGGACGCCGTCCTGCTCGTCGGGTTCAGCGGCCGGGAGGAACTCTCCCGGCCGTTTTCCTTCACCCTCGATCTGGTCACCGACCAACCCATCGCCCCGGCCGACTTCGTCGGCCAGCCGGTCGGCTGGCAGGTGGTCTACCCGGACGAGTCCCCGCGGCGCTTCCACGGGCGGGTGAAGTCGCTGGCCGTCGGCCCCCTCGTTGGTCGCGGGTTGCGGAGCTATCGTGCCGAGGTGGTGCCGTGGCTGTGGTTCCTCACCCGCACCACCGACTGCAAGATCTTCCAGAACCAGAGCGTGCCGGACATCATCAAGGCCGTCTTCTCGGCCTTCGGGTTCGGCGACTTCCGCGACGACCTGACCGGCACCTACAGCCCCCGCGAGTACTGCGTGCAGTACCGCGAGACGGCGTTCGCGTTCGTGTCGCGGCTGATGGAAGAGGAGGGCATTTTCTACAAGTTCGAGTACGCCGACGGGGCGCACACCCTCGTGCTGGCCGACGCCGCGTCCGCCTACGCCGACTGCGACCCGCACGCCAGCGTCGAGTTCCGCCCGGACCTGTCGAACGCCGAGGTGGTCGGCAGTTGGGAGCGGCGGTACGAGTTCGTGTCCGGCAAGGCGGCCCACACCGACTACCACTTCATCACCCCGGCCACCGACCTGCTCGCCTCGACCGACACGGTGGTGCCGCTGCCCGGCGTCGCCACGTTCGAACTGTTCGAGTACCCCGGCCGGTACACCGCCACCGGGGCCGGCACCGCCCGCGCCGGCGTGCGGATGGAAGAGGAGGAGGTGGGGTACGACACCGTCCGCGGGGACAGCCGGTGTTCGTCCTTCAAGCCGGGCGACAAGTTCACCCTCACCGGCCACCCGCTCGACGACGGCAACTCGTTCGCCTTCCTGAACGTCACCCACACGGCCACTGAGCCACACATCCCCGGCGTGCGGGACGGCCGCGGCGAGTACAGCAACAGCTTCGAGTGCCTGCCGGCCGACCGCGTGTTCCGCCCGGCCCGCGTCACCCCGCGGCCGGTGGCCGCCGGCCCGCAGTCGGCGGTGGTGGTCGGCCCGAGCGGGGAGGAGATTTACACCGACCAGTACGGGCGGGTGAAGGTGCAGTTCACCTGGGACCGGGTGGGGGTGAAGGACGAAAACAGCTCGTGCTGGATGCGGCTGACCGAATCCTGGGCGGGCAAGAACTGGGGCACCGTGTTCCTGCCGCGGATCGGCCAGGAGGTGATTGTCGAGTTCCTCAACGGCGACCCCGACCGCCCGCTCGTCACCGGCCGCGTGTACAACGCCGCCTTCATGCCCCCGTACACGCTGCCGGACAACAAGACGCAGAGCGGCATCAAGACGCGGTCGAGCAAGACGGGCGGCACCGAAGACTTCAACGAGCTGCGGTTCGAGGACAAGAAGGGCAGCGAGGACATCTCCTTCCACGCCCAGAAGGACTTCCACCGGGTGGTGGAGAACGACGACGACCTGAAGGTGCTGCACGACCAGACCATCACCGTCACGAACGCCCGCACCCTGACCGTCAAGGACGCCGACGAGACCATCACCATCGAGAAGGGGAACCGCACCCGCACCGTGAGCAAGGGGAACGACACCCTGCTGGTGGAGACCGGAAACCGCACGGAGACGGTGAAGACCGGCAACGACACGCACTCGGTGAACACCGGCAACCGGGTGGTGACGGTGGAGTCGGGCAACGACACGCAGACGGTCCACAACACCCACACGGTGACGGTGGAGGTGGGCAACGACG